>NZ_JABULD010000319.1:0-3601 GCF_014060985.1 Pseudomonas sp. MD195_PC81_125 | reverse complement strand
CTTATCCAGAAGGATGGTTTCCACGAGTGATTGAGTGTTTTTTTGATCAAGTCTCTACATGCCACGTTTCATAAGGCCTGCAGAGGATGGCGAACACGTTATCCACAGAAGCGCCAACAGAGTTCGGGGGTAACTTTGCTGCAGCTGTGGAAAAGCGCTGAGTGCTAAGCAATTCGTGGGTTTGCGCGGGAATTATCAGCTTTAAAAGCATAATCGATCATTTATTGAGCAATTCTCTACAAGCCATGGTTCATAAGGCTCACAGCGTATAGCGAACATCTTATCCACAGAAGCGCCAACAGAGATTGGGGGCAACTCTTGAACTTATTCAGGAGAAAACGTCTGGAAAAACCGTGACTTAGACTGGTTGTTTTTTGATCTTGGGCCTGAAGGGCTTGATTGGCGTGGGGTACAGGGATGGGCGAACACGTTATCCACAGATCCGCCAACAGGGATTGTGGGTAAACAACACCAAATCGTCGAACCACATCCTGTAGGAGCTGCGGGCACGCTGCGATCTTTTTGATCTTGATCTTGAACAACAGGATCAAAAGATCGCACCTTCGGCAGCTCCTACATGGGGTTGTGTTGTTAGCGAATACTATCGAGAACCCCATGCCTCAACCGCGTCCCTACAAAGTTGCACTCAACGGCTACGGCCGGATTGGTCGTTGCGTCTTGCGTGCGTTGTTCGAGCGTGGCGAGAAGGCCGGGTTTGAGATTGTCGCGATCAACGATCTGGCGGACATGGCCAGCATCGAATACCTGACACGCTTTGATTCCACTCACGGCCGGTTTCCCGGCGAAGTGCGTGTAGAAGGCGATTGTCTGCATATTAATGGCGACTGCGTGAAGGTCCTGCGCAGTGCCACCCCCGAAGGCATCGACTGGGCGGCGCTGGGCGTCGACCTGGTGCTCGAATGCTCCGGCGCCTACCACACCCGCGAAGATGGCCAGCGTTTCCTCGACGCCGGCGCGCCCCGCGTGCTGTTCTCGCAACCGATGGCCAGCGAGGCGGATGTCGACGCCACCATCGTCTACGGTGTCAATCAGGATTGCCTGACTGGCGCCGAACTGCTGGTGTCCAACGCCTCCTGCACCACCAACTGCGGCGTGCCGCTGTTGCGTCTGCTGGACAAGGCGATTGGCTTGGATTACGTGTCGATCACCACCATTCACTCGGCGATGAACGATCAGCCGGTGATCGACGCCTATCACCATGAAGACCTGCGCCGCACCCGTTCGGCGTTCCAGTCGGTGATCCCGGTGTCCACTGGTCTGGCGCGTGGCATCGAGCGCCTGCTGCCGGAACTTGCCGGGCGAATTCAGGCCAAAGCCGTACGCGTGCCGACGGTCAACGTGTCTTGCCTCGACATCACGATGCAGACCGCCACCGCGACCGATGCGGGCGAGGTCAACCGGATCCTGCGTGAAGCCGCCACCAGCGGCCCGCTCAAGGGACTGCTGGCCTACACCGAGTTGCCGCACGCCAGCTGTGATTTCAACCATGACCCACATTCGGCCATCGTCGATGCCAGTCAGACCCGTGTTTCCGGCCCCAAACTGGTGAACATCCTGGCCTGGTTCGACAACGAATGGGGTTTTGCCAACCGAATGCTGGACGTTGCAGACCACTATCTGCAAACAGCGATTTCAAAAAAAACCTGCTCTCTAAGAACAGTTACTCAGGAAGTGCGACCCATGACCGTGTTGAAGATGTCCGACCTCGATCTGCAAGGTAAGCGCGTATTGATCCGCGAAGACCTCAACGTCCCAGTCAAGGACGGTGTTGTCACCAGCGATGCGCGTATCCTGGCTTCGCTGCCGACCATCAAGCTGGCCCTGGAAAAAGGTGCGGCGGTGATGGTGTGTTCGCACCTGGGCCGTCCGACCGAAGGCGAGTTCTCCGCCGAGAACAGCCTCAAGCCAGTCGCTGACTACCTGAGCAAGGCTCTGGGCCGCGAAGTGCCGCTGGTGGCCGATTACCTGGATGGCGTTGACGTCAAGGCCGGCGACATCGTGCTGTTCGAAAACGTGCGCTTCAACAAGGGCGAGAAAAAGAACGCCGACGACCTCGCCCAGCAATATGCCGCCCTGTGCGACGTGTTCGTGATGGACGCCTTTGGCACTGCTCACCGCGCTGAAGGTTCGACGCACGGCGTGGCCAAGTTCGCCAAGGTCGCCGCGGCAGGCCCGCTGCTGGCCGCTGAGCTGGAGGCACTGGGCAAGGCGCTGGGCGCGCCGGCCAAGCCAATGGCTGCGATCGTTGCCGGTTCCAAGGTGTCGACCAAACTCGACGTCCTCAACAGCCTGAGCCAGATCTGCGATCAACTGATCGTTGGCGGCGGCATCGCCAACACCTTCCTGGCGGCCGCCGGTCACCCGGTCGGCAAGTCGCTGTACGAGCCGGACCTGCTGGACACCGCGCGCGCCATCGCCGCCAAGGTCAGCGTGCCGCTGCCGGTGGACGTGGTGGTTGCCAAGGAATTCGCCGAAAGCGCCGAAGCCACCGTCAAGCTGATCGCTGACGTTGCCGCTGACGACATGATTCTGGACATCGGCCCGCAAACCGCGGCCAACTTCGCCGAACTGCTGAAATCGTCGAAAACCATTCTGTGGAACGGTCCGGTCGGCGTGTTCGAATTCGATCAGTTCGGCAACGGCACCAAAGTGCTGGCCCAGGCCATCGCTGACAGCGCCGCATTCTCCATTGCCGGCGGTGGCGACACCCTGGCGGCCATCGATAAATATGGCGTGGCCGAACAAATCTCCTACATTTCCACCGGTGGTGGCGCGTTCCTCGAATTCGTCGAAGGCAAGGTGCTGCCGGCCGTTGAAGTCCTGGAAAGCCGGGCCAAGGCCTGAGGTCGCCCGGTTGGCCAGGCAAAGGAGTGTTCAGATGGTCAAGTCGTTAGCGCTGTTGTTGCTGACCGGTACGCTGGCGGCCTGCGGGAGTAACCCGAAGGCCGAGGCCACGCCCGCGCCGGATGCCGCGCAGAAAGGCTGCTACCAGGCCGACTGGCAGGCCGAAACCAATCCGGTGCTGAACAAGCGCTCGGGGCCGGACGGCCTGGACAAATACGAGACGCAAACCCCGGCCAAGGAACATGGTTGTCCTTGACCGGTCTGACTCTTTAACGCAGGGCTGGCGGCGTGCGCTGTCAGTCGAGGAACACGGATGAAAGGCTTGATCGCCATTGCGGCGTTGGCATTGTTGGGCGGTTGCGCGCAGATGAACCTGTTTCAGTCGTCCGCGCCGGCGGATAGCTGGACCACCTGGACCTGCGACAGCCAGGCCAAAGTGCTGTGGCGTTACGCCGATGCCGGCCAGAAGGAAGTCGATGTCCGGCTCGGTGGCGGTGATCAGGTCTATCGTCTGAAAGAAGAGCCGGGCGCCTCGGGCGTGCTGTACAGCGACGGCATGCTGGCGTTTCACGTCAAGGGTGACGAAGGCCTGGTGTACTGGGTCGCCACCAATGACCTGATTGGCCGCGGCTGCAAGGCCGAGTAATTGAAGCACTGCGATTCTCATGTGGGAGCGAGCCTGCTCGCGAAAGCGGTCTGACAGGCACTGCATCAACGACTGCGAGATTGCTTTCGC
>NZ_JABULD010000428.1:0-1191 GCF_014060985.1 Pseudomonas sp. MD195_PC81_125 | reverse complement strand
CCGTCTTCGCCGGTCCAGAACCAGAATTCTTCATCTTCGACGAAGTGAAGTTCAAGTCCGACATCTCCGGCTCGATGTTCAAAATCTACTCCGAGCAAGGTTCGTGGATGTCCGACCAGGACATCGAAGGCGGCAACAAAGGCCACCGTCCTGGTATCAAAGGCGGCTACTTCCCGGTTCCGCCGTTCGACCACGACCACGAAATCCGTACTGCCATGTGCAACGCACTGGAAGAGATGGGCCAGACCGTTGAAGTTCACCACCACGAAGTGGCGACTGCCGGTCAGAACGAAATCGGTGTCAAGTTCAACACCCTGGTGAAAAAAGCTGACGAAGTTCAGACCCTGAAATACGTTGTCCACAACGTTGCCGACGCTTACGGCCGCACTGCGACCTTCATGCCGAAGCCACTGTACGGCGACAACGGCTCGGGCATGCACGTACACATGTCCATCGCCAAAGACGGCAAGAACACCTTCGCTGGCGAAGGCTATGCCGGCCTGTCCGAAACCGCCCTGTACTTCATCGGCGGTATCATCAAGCACGGTAAGGCCCTGAACGGTTTCACCAACCCGGCCACCAACTCCTACAAGCGTCTGGTGCCAGGTTTCGAAGCGCCGGTGATGCTGGCTTACTCGGCTCGCAACCGCTCCGCCTCGATCCGTATTCCTTACGTCAACAGCCCACGCGGCCGTCGTATCGAAGCTCGCTTCCCGGATCCGGCTGCCAACCCGTACCTGGCTTTCGCAGCACTGCTGATGGCCGGTCTGGACGGTATCCAGAACAAGATCCACCCTGGCGATGCCGCTGACAAAAACCTGTACGACCTGCCGCCTGAAGAGGCGAAAGAGATCCCACAAGTTTGCGGCAGCCTGAAAGAAGCCCTGGAAGAGCTGGACAAGGGCCGTGCGTTCCTGACCAAGGGCGGCGTATTCTCCGACGACTTCATCGACGCTTACATCGCGCTGAAATCCGAAGAAGAAATCAAGGTTCGTACCTTCGTACACCCACTGGAATATGAGCTGTACTACAGCTGCTGATCCGGTAGCGCTGCGCTACGCAGCGTGACAAAAGAGGCCTCCTTCGGGAGGCCTTTTTATTGCCCACGATTTATGAAGCTACACAAATCCCCGGTGGGAGCGAGCCTGCTCGCGAATACGGTGGGTCATTGACGGGGATGGCGACCGCCTT
>NZ_JABULD010000649.1:0-1678 GCF_014060985.1 Pseudomonas sp. MD195_PC81_125 | reverse complement strand
CTGCGTGCAGGCGTTGGAACAGACGCTCAAGGGCCAGCAATCAGTTCAGTAATCCAAATAAATCCCTTGTGGGAGCGAGCCTGCTCGCGAATGCACCAGTCAATCACCAAAGATGTTGAATGACAGATCGCTCGCGTGCAGGCTCGCTCCCACAGGGGCATCTTCGAAGACTTCAGACAATTACAACAGGTCAATCCCATGTCCCTCCCCTCCCAAGTACGCCTGATCGAAGTCGGCCCGCGCGATGGTCTGCAGAACGAAGCCCAACCGATCAGCGTGGCTGACAAGGTACAACTGGTCGACGCCCTGAGCGCCGCCGGTCTTGGTTACATCGAAGTCGGCAGTTTTGTCTCGCCGAAATGGGTGCCGCAAATGGCCGGGTCGGCCGAGGTGTTCGCGCAGATCCAGCGCAAGCCCGGCGTCATCTACGGTGCACTGGCGCCCAATCTGCGCGGTTTTGAAGATGCGCTGGCGGCGGGTGTGAAAGAGGTTGCGGTATTCGCCGCCGCATCCGAGGCGTTCTCGCAGCGCAACATCAATTGCTCGATCAGCGAAAGCCTGGCGCGCTTTGCACCGATCATGGAAGCCGCGAAACAGCATGGCGTTACCGTGCGCGGTTACGTGTCCTGCGTGCTGGGTTGCCCTTATGAAGGCGAGGTCGCGCCGGAACAAGTGGCGATGGTTGCGCGTGAACTGTACGCGATGGGCTGCTACGAAGTGTCCCTCGGCGACACCATTGGCACCGGCACTGCCGGTGCAACCCGTCGTTTATTCGAAGTGGTCTCGGCACAAGTCCCACGGGAAAAACTGGCTGGGCACTTCCACGACACCTACGGCCAGGCGATGGCCAACATCTATGCCAGCCTGCTGGAAGGCATTGCCGTGTTCGACAGCTCTATTGCCGGTCTCGGCGGCTGCCCGTACGCCAAAGGCGCGAGCGGTAACGTCGCCACCGAAGACGTGGTGTACATGCTCAACGGCCTGGGTATCAAGACCGGTATCGACCTCGACGCCCTGATTGCAGCGGGTCAGCAGATCAGTGCGGTGCTCGGTCGCCCGAGCGGTTCGCGTGTGGCCAAGGCCCGTAACGCCCAGTGAGGGCGAAGGTGTTACCGCGGTGTCTGAAACGTGGGCATAGTCGAGTAACACGGAAACAAATTGTCTGGTTTTGCCTGAAGGAAAAATCCTTCAAAAATCCCAAGCCATTGATTTAAAAGAGTTTTAAAAAGTTGGCACGGCTTCTGCTATCTCTATGGCATAACAAGAATAAAAAGCAGCAAACCAATAAAAATAAGACGTACCGACTCTGACATAACAAAAACAACACGGCAGAGACGCAGCTAACAGATTTTTTTGGAGAAGGTGTGCTTTTCAGGGTGCTCTCAGGAGTGACCCGCAACCGGGCAGAGAATAATAAAACTACCTTCAGGTAGCGCCCGAATCGGTTGGATCGTTTGACGAGAAAGCAGATCAGCGCTCAAAAAAATACGTTTGCTCTTGACCCCGGATGGGGGTCGCCAAAAACAGCGGTAAAGGGCCACGGTTGCCAAAAACAACAACAGACCGCCCCTCAATAATAAAAAAGAGCACGCGACGACAAAATTAAAGGGGAGCTTCGGCTCCCCTTTGTGCTTTCTTGGATTTGTGTTTTTAAAAGATCGCAGCCTGCGCAGCTCCT
>NZ_JABULD010000591.1:0-5580 GCF_014060985.1 Pseudomonas sp. MD195_PC81_125 | reverse complement strand
CCAGCTCCCACAGGGATCTCCGGTGAACACAAGTCTTGTGTAAATCCAGAAAACCTGTGGGAGCTGGCTTGCCAGCGATGGGGCCAGCACTATCACCGATTACCTGACTGCCCGCGCAACGCCCCCACCAACCCCTGCAATTTCGCCGGTTCCGCAGATTCCACCGCCACCGCCGAACCGGCCACCAACGTCACCCGCGACCACAACCGCTTGAACAGCCCCTTGTTCGGATCGCGGCTGAAGAAACTGCCCCACAACCCCTGCAACGCCAACGGAATCACCGGTACCGGGGTTTCTTCGAGAATACGCGTCAGCCCGCCCTTGAACTCGTTGATCTCGCCGTCAGTGGTCAACTTGCCTTCCGGGAAGATGCACACCAGCTCACCGTCCTTCAGATACTGGGCGATCCGGGTGAAGGCCTTTTCGTAGATCTGGATGTCTTCGTTGCGTCCGGCGATCGGAATCGTCCCCGCCGTGCGGAAGATAAAGTTCAGTACCGGCAGGTTGTAGATCTTGTAGTACATGACAAAGCGAATCGGCCGACGCACCGCGCCGCCAATCAGCAAGGCATCGACGAACGACACGTGGTTGCACACCAGCAATGCCGCGCCCTCGTCCGGGATCGCCTCGAGGTTGCGGTGCTCGACACGGTACATGGAATGGCTGAGCAGCCAGATCATGAAACGCATGCTGAACTCGGGGACGATCTTGAAGATGTAGGCGTTGACGCCGATGTTCAGCAGCGACACCACCAGGAACAATTGCGGAATCGACAGTTTGACCACACTCAGCAACACGATCGAAACGATCGCTGACACCACCATAAACAGGGCGTTGAGAATGTTGTTGGCGGCAATCACCCGCGCCCGCTCGTTCTCGGCGGTGCGCGACTGGATCAAGGCGTACAGCGGCACGATATAGAAGCCGCCAAAAATCCCGAGTCCGAGAATATCGACCAGCACCGCCCAGGTATGCGCAAAGCCCAGCACTTCGATCCAGCTGTGGCCGGTGACGCTTTCCGGGATTCCACCGGAATGCCACCACAGCAACAGGCCAAACACGGTCAGGCCGAACGAACCGAACGGCACCAGACCGATCTCGACCTTGCGCCCGGAGAGCTTCTCGCACAGCATCGAACCCAACGCAATGCCTACCGAGAACACCGTGAGAATCAGCGTCACCACGGTTTCGTCGCCGTGCATCCATTCCTTGGCGTAGGCCGGGATCTGCGTCAGGTAAATCGCCCCGACAAACCAGAACCACGAGTTGCCGACAATCGAACGCGACACTGCAGGGGTCTGGCCCAGACCGAGTTTGAGGGTGGCCCAGGACTGGCTGAAGATGTTCCAGTTCAGGCGCATTTCCGGCGATGCTGCGGCAGCGCGTGGAATGCCGCGACTGGCGAGATAACCCAGCACGGCAATGCCGACAATCGCCGTCGACACCAGTGGCGCGTAATGGGTCGAGGACATGATGATGCCGGCGCCGATGGTCCCGGCGAGAATCGCCAGAAACGTGCCCATCTCCACCAGCCCGTTGCCGCCAACCAGTTCATCCTCACGCAATGCCTGCGGCAGGATCGAATACTTCACCGGCCCGAACAGCGCCGAATGCGTGCCCATGGCGAACAGCGCGACCAGCATCAGCGACAGGTGATCGAAGAGGAAACCGACCGATCCTACGGCCATGATCGCGATTTCCGCGAGTTTGATCAGACGGATCAGCGCGTCCTTGGCGAATTTTTCCCCGAACTGCCCGGCCAGCGCCGAAAACAGAAAGAACGGCAGGATAAACAGCAGCGCGCACAGGTTGACCCAGATCGAACGGTCACCTTCGATGGTCAGCCGATACAGAATGGCGAGAATCAGCGACTGCTTGAACACGTTGTCATTGAACGCGCCCAGCGACTGCGTGATGAAAAACGGCAGGAAGCGCCGGGTGCGAAGCAGGTTGAACTGTGAGGGGTGACTCATCTTCCGTGTTTCCCTGAGGTCGGTAGAGAATGGCCTGGATCTGCTTATTGGAATCTCGATCGGCGCTCCAGGCCACACCTTACCTAAACTTTTCAGGTTATTTCTTCAAACCTGCAATACACGGCGAGACAAACAACTCACCGCGCCACGCGCCTTGCACGGTGCGTTTACCGACGATCAGCCACATCACTGCCAGCAACGCTACCAGCACGCAGCCCACCACACTGAAAAAACCGAGGTTCAGTGTGCTGGCAAGCTTGAGGGTCGCCAGCGAATACACGCCCAGCGGGAAGGTAAAACCCCACCAGCCGAGGTTGAACGGGATGCCGTCACGCAGATAACGCGCGGTGATCAGTAGCGCCATCAACATCCACCACAAGCCGAAGCCCCACAACGTGATGCCGGCGACCAGCCCCAGGCCCGCAGCGATTTCACCGATGCCCGACAGGCCGTTGGCGGCGAAGATCGCCGGCGCATCGCTGCCCAGCAGCAACATGCCCAATGCACCGGTACCGATCGGGCCGAGGGCCAGCCAGCTCGAGGCGGCCATGTTTTCATGCGGCAGTTTATGCAAGGCCATGCGCAGCAAGAGAATGGTCAGAATGCTGAACGCCACCGGCAGAGAGAATGCCCAAAGCACGTAGCTGGTGATCAGCACCACCAGTTGCGCGTGAGCATCGGCCAGATGCGGCGCAAGCAAACCGCCGCTGGCCGCCGCCACTTCCGCCGCCACCACCGGCAACAGCCAGACGGCGGTCATCTGATCGATGCTGTGTTCCTGACGGGTAAACATCATGTACGGAATCAACACACCGCAGGCCAGCGACATCGCCACATCGAGCCACCACAGCACTTCGGCAAGATGAATCACCCCATCGCCCCAGCGGGGCAGGCCGAACAGCAGAAAGCCGTTGATGATGGTCGCCAGGCCCATGGGTATGGTGCCGAAGAACATCGATACCGTGGAGTGACCGAAGATTCGCCGCGCCTCATCGAAAAACAGCACCCAGCGGGCGGCATAGGCGAAGGTAAACAAGGTGAACAACAGAATGTTGAACAGCCACAACCCTTCGGCCACCGCGTGCAACCCGGGGATCGCCACCGGCAGTTGCGCCAGCGCCAGGGCCAGCACGCCGGTGCCCATGGTTGCGGCGAACCAGTTCGGGGTGAATTGTCGGATCGCTTCACGCGGATGCTGAAGCTGGCTGAACGGCTTGATACCGGGTTTGGCAGTGTTGGGGCAAATCATCATGAACTCCTGTCCTCAGGTGAGGTTGAGTCCATGGTAGAACCGAATCGAATATCTATATAACGGGTAATTTCTCTATCTGTTATCTACTTTGCAGATAAGCGTCTAGACACTGCCTTCGCTTTCGATCACTAGAATCCGCGCCGCGCCCTGCGGATGTGCCACGTGCTCGGTGCCGACCGAGGCGTAGAAAATGTCGCCGACCTCCAGTAGCACCTGCTTTTCCTCGCCCTGTTGGCGATAGTGCATCTGCACCCGCCCATCGAGCACCACGAACACTTCCTCACCGTCGTTGATGTGCCATTTGTACGGCTGATCGGTCCAGTGCAGGCGTGTGGTGATGCCGTTCATGTTGGCGATGTCCAGCGCGCCCCAGGCACGCTCGGCGGTGAACGACTTGCTGCGGATAATCTTCATCTGTCGATCCGTGAAAAGAAGGCCGGACAAAGGTAACTGAAACCACCGCGTTTATGGAGTGCTGCAAGCCTTGACTGCTTGCGGGCGCAGGCTGAGCAACAGCGCGGCGACGGCCAGGACGATCAATCCGGCGCCGTAGCCGTCGGTGGTCGCCAGCAATCCATAGGCGCGGGTCAAATGCCCGGCCAACAAGGCCGGCAGGCAGAACGCCAGATAACTCAGCGCGTAGTACGCCGACATCAAACCGGCCCGTTCATGCGGCAGGGCCAACGGCACCAGGCTGCGCACCGCGCCGAGGAAACCCGAGCCAAAGCCGCAACCGGCAACCAGTGTGCCGAGGAAAAACAGCGCCAGACTGGCACTGTGCACGCCAAGCAAAATCAGCAGCACGCCGACAGGCAGCAGACTGGCGCCGATTTGCAGGGCTTTGCCGGCGGGACGATTGCGCAAAGTGAAAATCATCACGGCACCGGTCACGGTCAGCGCCGAGACGGTCGCACCGCCGATCAGGTTCGACGTCGAGCCCGTGGCGGTGCGCACCAGCGACGGCGCCAGCGAGGCAAAAAAGCCGCCGAGGGCCCAGGTTGCGGTGTTCAGCGGTAGCACACGCCATAAGGTCGAACGCGCCTGAACCGGCACATGCAGGGTTGGCCGCAACGAAGCCCAGGCCCCGGCTTGCGGGGTGACGCTTTCCGGCAGACGCCAGAGAAACACCGCCTGCAACACAAACAGCGCCAGCAACAACCCGTAAGTCAGTTGCAACGGCGCCGGGGCGAATTCGGCGAGCAGGCCACAGCCCATACTGCCCAGCGCCATGCCGAGCAACGGTGCGACGCTGTTGATCAACGGCCCTTGCTGGCGGTCGGTGTCGAGCAGTGTGGCGCTCAAAACAGCGGTGGCCATGCCGGTGGCAAAACCCTGCAGCACGCGGGCGCTGATCAGCCAGGCAACACTGTCGGCGCTGATGAACAGCAGCATCGCCAGCGCGTTGAGCAGCACGGCAGTGAAAATCACCGGCTTGCGCCCCAGGTGATCGGACAGCGATCCGACCGTCAACAACGCCGCCAGCAGACTCAGCGCATACACGCCGAAAATCAGGGTCAGCACCGCTGCCGAGAAGTGCAGTTGATCCTGATACAGGTGATACAACGGCGTCGGCGCCGTGGAAGCGGCGAGGAAACTGAGTAAGGTGATCGCCAGGAAAATCAGGCTGCCACGGTTGGAAGCAAGGCTGGTCATGGGCACACTCCGCAAAAGCTAATTTTTTGCTTTTTGCGGAGTGTGCGCTCGACTTTGGCTTAAAGCAAATTCTTTGTGTTAAGGTCTGGCGCATGGCTATTAAAGAAGGTTTACGCCCCGGTGGCCGCAGTGCCCGGGTGCAAGAGTCGATTCATTCGGCAGTCCGCGCACTTCTGCAAGAACAGGAGCGCAGCACCGTGACCGTCCCGCAAATCGCGGCGCGCGCCGGGGTCACGCCGTCGACGATCTATCGGCGCTGGGGTGATCTGGCAGCATTGCTCGCCGACGTCGCCCTCGCCCGCATGCGCCCGGACAGCGAACCGGCGGTGACCGGTGACCTGCGCGGTGATATCCGCGCCTGGGCCGAGCAATATCTGGACGAAATGAGTTCGGAGCCGGGGCGCAATATGATGCGCGACGTGCAGGCCAGCGCCACGCCGGGGTATTGTGTGACGATCATTGGCGCGCAGTTGCAGACCATCATCGAGCGTCACCCTGATGAGCCGGCGCCGAGCGTTGATCATCTGATCAATCTGGTGGTGGCCCCGGTGGTGTTCCGCATTCTGTTTTCGGCGGCGGCGCTGGAGGTGGATGAGCTGCATCGGCTGATCGATATCGCACTGCGACAGGACTGACGCTTTCGCTGGCAAGCCAGCTCCCACAGGGTCTGTGATGTTCACAAAATATGTGCCCACTGGAGTT
>NZ_JABULD010000713.1:0-10416 GCF_014060985.1 Pseudomonas sp. MD195_PC81_125 | reverse complement strand
CCGGCAGTTACCGTCGGGCTGGCTGCTTATCTAGCAGTGTTGGAAGGTCTTTGGTTGAGGACGCATGACAATACCTATCGGACCTTATACCACTTTTGGATCAAAATCTTCGCAGTCAACTTCGGTATGGGTGTGGTGTCAGGATTGGTCATGGCGTATGAGTTCGGTACCAATTGGAGCAGATTTTCGTATTTCGCCGGCCCTATAACGGGGACCCTACTGACCTACGAGGTACTGACGGCTTTCTTTCTTGAAGCTGGATTCTTGGGTGTGATGCTTTTTGGTTGGAGTAGAGTCGGCCGTGGCCTACATTTCTTTTCTACCGTGATGGTGGCCGTTGGCACCTTGGTTTCCTCGTTCTGGATTCTCGCCTCTAATAGCTGGATGCAAACCCCACAGGGCTTCAAAATTGATCATGGTCAAGTGATTCCGATGGACTGGCTGAAGATTATCTTCAATCCGTCTTTTCCTTACCGCCTGGTGCACATGTCGATTGCTGCCTTCGTGGCAACGGCGTTCTTTGTCGGCGCTTCAGCAGCCTGGCACCTGTTGGGAGGTCGCGATAACCCGGCCGTCCGTCGAATGTTATCAATGGCGATGTGGATGGCGTTGATTGTGGCGCCGATACAAGCCGTGGTGGGCGATGCTCACGGGTTGAACACTTTGGAGCATCAGCCGGCAAAAATTGCGGCAATAGAGGGCCACTGGGAAAACGTGGGCAATGAGCCGACGCCGTTGATCCTGTTTGGCTGGCCCGATATGAAGGCTGAGAAGACCCGGTTTTCCGTCGAGATTCCCTACTTGGGCAGTTTGATCCTTACCCACAGCCTGGATCGTCAGATTCCTGCCTTGGCATCCTTTGCGCCGGAGGATCGCCCCAACTCGACTATCGTGTTCTGGTCGTTCCGTATCATGGTTGGCTTGGGAATGCTGATGATTTTCACTGGACTGTGGAGTCTATGGTTGCGAAAGCGCGGCACGCTCTACCGGTGCCGCTCGTTCTTATACTTCCTGATGCTTATGGGGCCGTCAGGGCTGATCGCCCTATTGGCCGGCTGGTTTACCACTGAAATCGGTCGTCAGCCTTGGGTAGTGTATGGACTGCTGCGCACTGCCGATGCTTCGTCGAACCATAGCGTGGCGCAGATGAGCATTACCTTAGTGCTGTTTGTCCTGGTTTATTTCGCGCTTTTCGGAACCGGCTTGGGCTACATGATGCGCCTGGTACGTAAAGGACCCCAAAATCACGAAGGCGACGCGCTTAGCCACGGTGGGCCTGGCCATCTGCGAACACCTGCCCGTCCTCTATCTGCCGCCCACGGTGGCGATGCTGATAGCCATCACAAGGGGCATTGACTCATGGGCATTGATCTTCCGCTGATTTGGGCCGTGATCATCATCTTCGGCATCATGATGTACGTAATTATGGACGGCTTTGACCTAGGGATTGGCATTCTTTTTCCTTTCATGAAGGGCTCGGGCGATCGCGACGTAATGATGAACACGGTCGCGCCTGTCTGGGACGGCAACGAAACCTGGCTCGTGCTTGGCGGCGCGGCGTTGTTCGGCGCCTTCCCGCTGGCCTATTCGGTGGTCCTGTCGGCCCTGTACCTGCCGCTGATTTTCATGCTGTTCGGGCTGATTTTTCCGCGGCGTGGCCTTCGAGTTCCGTTTCAAGGCCACTGACGAGAAGCGCCACATCTGGGACAAGGCCTTTATCGGCGGCTCCCTGGTGGCGACCTTCTTCCAGGGCGTGGCGTTGGGCGCCTACATCGACGGCCTCCCGGTGGTCGATCGCCAGTACGCCGGGGGCGGCCTAGACTGGCTGACGCCGTTCAGTCTGTTCTGCGGCGCTGCGCTGATAGTTGCGTATGCCTTGCTTGGCTGCACCTGGCTGATCATGAAAACTGAAGGCGTGCTGCAAAAAGCCATGCATAACCTGGCCCGTCCTTTGACGTTGGCACTGCTGGCTGTGATCGCCGTGGTCAGCTTATGGACGCCGCTCGCCCATGGCGATATCGCTGCACGCTGGTTCTGCCTACCGAACCTGTTCTGGTTCCTGCCGGTGCCAGTCCTAGTGTTGGTGACTATGTGGGGGTTGTTCAGGGCCGTGGCGAGCAGTGCTCACTACGCGCCTTTTATCTTGACCCTGGTATTGATCTTTCTGGGTTACAGCGGCCTCGGCATCAGCCTGTGGCCGAACATCGTCCCACCGTTGACGTCGATCTGGGATGCCGCAGCCCCCCCGCAAAGCCAAGGTTTTATGCTTGTAGGTGCTCTGCTCATTATCCCGATCATTCTGGGCTACACCATTTGGAGCTACTCCGTGTTCCGAGGAAAGGTTAACGATCAGGCAGGCTATCATTGAGTGAACTGACACCCTTTAAATGCCTCGGGAATCTCTAGTCCGTTCAGGAATGCAGTCCTTGGGTTACTTCGCCATCAGTGACATTATTGCAGTGCTTGGAGCGTAGCTCGGTACACAGGTGGCCACATCCTTTAATGTGGCGAGTGGTCCCCCTTTTTTGGTTTATACGTAGCTACCGATTTGCGAATCTCTTCTCGGGCCTCATCTGCGCTCCCCCAACGGCCCATCTTTACCCACTTACCCGGCTCCAATGCCTTGTAGCTTTCGAAGAAGTGCTGGATCTGTGCGAGGAGTAATGCAGGGAGGTCAGAGAATTCCTTTATGTTGCTGTACACAGAGCTTAGTTTTTCATGAGGCACCGCGATCACCTTGGCATCCGCTCCAGCTTCGTCCGTCATGTACATCACGCCAACCGGGCGACTACGAATGACAACGCCAGGCGATACCGGGTAAGGGCAAATCACCAAGACGTCCAACGGGTCTCCGTCATCGCTCAACGTATTTGGAATGAACCCGTAGTTGGCCGGATAGAACATGGGCGTGCTGAGGAAGCGGTCTACGAAAATTTGTCCACTCGGCTTGTCCACCTCGTACTTGATCGGCGAGTGGTTTGCAGGAATCTCGATAACGGTGAAGAAGTCATCGGGGATCGCGTTACCAGCTGGAATATCCGTGTAGCTCATGCTCATATCTCCAAGCGTCTAGGAAAGGCCAATGCCACTGACGTTTTTGCCAACAGCGATATGTGGTTCGTTTTTTACGGTAACCAGTACAACAGGTTTACCGGCTATAGGCCGTCAGCGCACGAATGCATCATGTCCTGCATAAAACGCATGGCTGCCAAGATGCTCTTCTATTCTCAGAAACTGATTGTATTTCTCGACCCGCTCCCCTCGACATGGAGCGCCCGTCTTGAGATGGCCAGTACCCATGGCAACAGTCAGATCTGCGATGAAGCTGTCTACAGTCTCCCCGCTACGATGAGAAACCATAGCTCCCCAATTTGCCCCGTAAGCCATTACGATGGCGGCTTTGGTCTCAGTCAGGGTTCCGATTTGATTGGGTTTAATCAGTACAGCATTGGCGACGTTTTCTTTGATGCCTCGTTGAATCCGTTCGACGTTGGTGACAAACAGGTCATCTCCAACCAACTCGATCCGGTTACCCAGCGCAGCATTCAATTGCTTCCAGCCCGACCAATCGTCTTCCGCGAGGCCATCTTCCAGTACCGCAATCGGGTACTTGTCGACCCAGGAGGAATAGAGACTAATCAGCTCTTGAGCATCGACCTTACGACCTTCAGAGCGCAGATGGTAAAGACCGTTCTCATAGAAACCGCTGGATGCTGGGTCGATAGCGATCTCGATCTGAGATCCAGGGGTATAACCGGCCCTTTCAATTGCCTTAATGATCAGCTCAATGGCATCTGAGATTTTCTTGAGCGTCGGCGCAAAGCCGCCTTCATCTCCGACCGCTGTTGAGTAGCCGGCGTCCTTAAGCACCGCTTTCAGCTCGTGGTACACCTCAGCGCCCCAACGCAAGGCTTCCTTGAAACTGCCAGCCCCTGTAGGTGCAATCATAAATTCTTGGAAGTCAGGGCCTTGCCAGTTTGCGTGAACACCGCCATTGAGAATATTGAACATTGGGACGGGCATTCTTGCTGCTTGCTCGCCGCCCAGATATTGGAACAAGGGCACTTTCATCGCAGAAGCCGACGCTCTGGCTACGGCGAGGCTGACGCCCAAGATGGCGTTTCCTCCAAGCCTAGACTTATCAGGTGTTCCATCCAGCTTAATCATCAGATGATCAATCTGTTCCTGGTCAACTGCATCCTGGCCTCTCAGAGACTCAAGTATTTCGGTATTCACATTGCTAACGGCCTTTAACACTCCTCTGCCGGAATACCTCTTTGGATCATGGTCACGCAACTCAACAGCTTCGTGAGCGCCTGTAGAGGCACCGGACGGGACTGAAGCCCGGCCCAGTGTTCCGCACTCCAAGGTGACGTCGACTTCAACGGTAGGGTTACCGCGTGAATCGAGAATTTCACGTGCATGAATAGCCTGGATTTGCGTTTTCATTGATTTTCTCCAAGGGACGATTCGGGAACGTCATTAACCATGTGAATAAGTCGAGAGGCCTCGATTTCGGAAGTCAGCTCTCCATGAGTATTCTGAACAGCTGCACTGCCGACACCGCAATTGCGGGAACCAAGAAGCCTCCAATAATTAGCTCAGGAATCTCTCCCACCAAGGGCATGAATTGCCCTCCCTTTGCCATCTGGAAAAGCTCCAGCATTTGGTTTGACGCAACCATCACAGAACAGCAGTACGCAGTCTGGGCTTGTAGCATGGCCCGCCTTTGATCTAGCAGATGAAACGTCAGCAACGACACTCCAATGCTTACGATGAAAAGCGCGACGAATTCATAGACGGATCCTGTAAAAAGCCTGCCCATCACAAGCCCGAATACGATGCTCAGCATCACTGCGCTCATGTGGTATCCCATTTCTCTAAAGTGGTTTTGATGAGCCGACGTCGGTGAGTTCCATTTCGCAATCTCATCTTTGGATTGCCCACCACCATCGCGCTCGTAACGTTCAACGTTGCTGTGCTCTCAGCTCGTAGCCAGGTACGCAGGTGATGGTCACGTCTGCCTTGCAGGATTTCTCACTGGGCATGCGCATCGTGACCAAGGCGCCTTCGAGCGAGGTGACGATGTACCAACCCTCGCTCGATACCTTTTGGCTGCCTGCAATGCCCGCCAAAAAAAGCGCCCAAAAAAACCAGTCCTACGAGGAGCGGCCTGTTGTCACGAGCCCAGTTGACGGGGGCTGGCTGTGGACGCAGGTTATAAATTCGGTACATGGCGTTTATCCTTTTTACTGGTTGTCCAACAAACCGTGGTTTTCAGCTTTTCGCCTGGCCCACTCGACCGTACTCGATGGGCAATTTGATAAAGCTCAGCGAAAACGCCTCCTTGGCCAATGCTTCCAGCAACTTCTCGCACCCGGGCTCATCAGTGGATATCGTCACTGTGACCGGATGATCAGCACCGCTGAGGAAATGCGCGGTATGCAAATGTCCTAAATGATCCAGGCCTTCCGTACCGCTCACCAGCGTCGCTCCCAACATGCCCTCTCGTTTGGCGAACTCAACCAGCCACTCCCCGAGTGGAAGATGCTGGTAGTTGGTACTCTGTTCAGTGAAAAACGTCAGTTGAAAGCCATTCATGGCAACATCCTCTAATGTGGCGAGAGCGACCAACGGTTAGTCGGCTATGCCTCTTCATTTGCGAACTGTTTCTTCGAACTGAATTACAAGGCTTCACTGAGCGGTAACTCGCATAAGAGAAGAACTGCTCGCACCTTGCGCAACTCGTCAGCGTGGTCGCGCAGGAAGGTGCGCAGCTTGACCTCTGTATCCAGCAATTCCAGACACTGCGGATGACGCATATCACCAAGCTCCGGGTGATGATGGGAAATGCGATGGCCCGTCAAATAGCCCGCAGAAATCGGTTTGAGCATGACCTGATCAATCTTGGCTTTCTGCGCGACTTTAAGAAGGTGTTGGGCAAGTGCGGGCGCACTCAGGTGATGCCAGAAATTTGTAACTCGAGCCCGACTAGCGCCAGGGAAATAGAGCTGCAAAGCTGTCAGGCGATCTTGGCGATGTTCGGTCATTTCTCTTCCCCAATAAAAGTCACTTTGCGCTCGCTGGCGGATTCACTTTGAGCATGAAATTGCTTGATATCGGAGAGCCGGATTTCCTTCGGCAGAGGACGGTGATGCTTGCTGTGACCGACGCGCTGGGCGTGATAGATCCCGGTATGCCCGGATACGAGGTAACTTGCGATACAGGCAATGGCTGCAAGCGGAGCAATTTCAGGCCCGAAGAGCTCCATGGCCATGACAATGGTTGCCAGTGGCGTATTAGCTGCACCAGCGAAGACAGCGACAAAACCGATACCAGCCAGCATGCCGAAGGGAAGATGTAAGAGGGGCGCTAGCGCGTTCCCCAAGGTGGCTCCAATGTAAAACAGCGGAGTGACTTCGCCGCCCTTGAATCCAGTCCCCAGGGAGACAACGGTGAACAACATCTTTCCAAGCCAGTCCCAAGGAGCCATTGGCATTTGAAAGGATTGGACGATGCTCGGAATCCCCAGTCCGATGTACTTATCGACATCGGTGTAATGGTTGCTACCAAGCGCCCACACTGCCACTGCGATCAGAAGGCCGCCGGCGAATGGTCGTAATGGCGAATAGGAGATAAGTCGTTTAACGAAAGCCCCTAGCTTATGGGTGGTCGTCGCGAATAGCAGGCCAGTGAGGCCGAAGATAATCCCAGCGGCGACCACAGCCATGACGCTCCAGAGCTGCACGGGAACCACTTCGCCAATGACGTAATGCGTATGAACCACTCCCCAGGCTTTCCCCACCTGGTCAGCAACGATTGCCGCAACCACGCAAGGGAAAAGCGCGTCGTAACGCATGCGTCCGATGGCCAACACTTCAAGTCCGAACAAAGCCCCGGCAAGAGGGGTGCCGAAGACGGACGCAAAGCCAGCACTGATACCGGCCATGAGAATCACCCGGCGATCTTCGCGGCGTAGCCGAAAGACATGCGTCAATTGATCCGCAAGAGCGCCGCCCATCTGCACCGCCGTTCCCTCACGTCCCACAGATGCACCGAAGAGGTGGGAAACCACGGTTCCGATTAGCACCATCGGCACCATGCGCAAGGGAATAGTCTTTTTAGGATCGTGGATCTCATCGATGATCAGGTTGTTTCCGGCATCAACTGGTTTGCCTATCAGGTGATACGCAAGTCCCACGGCAAAGCCAGCAACTGGCAGGAGCCAGAGCACCCAGGGATGGGCTTCTCGCCACTGGGTGGCATGATCCAAAGAAAGGAGGAATAACGCAGAGGCAGAGCCTGCCAAAAGAGCTACAAGACCAGCAAGCGCAAGCCATTTCGCAATATAGGGCAGTAAGTCGAGTTGTTCAGGTCGTCGAAATTTAGACATTTGGCCAGCCACAAAAATGTAAGTGGGCCTGACCAAAAAGGGGATTCTGGGCGCGAACGCCTACAGACCTGGTTGATCAGGTTTCTGTAGGCATCATCAGCTGCTACGGGCACAGCGGTTGGTTAATGGAGGAATGCCATCTCCAATGAGCCGATCTTAGCGAGCTCTGTCCAAAATGTAAAATCGTGTTTCGGAGCACGAGGCAAGCGTAGGCGTCTTCGAGTCACCGCTTATGAAAGCAGGCCAGACTAGGTGACTTCTGTTCCGGCGAAGCCCATCTCAACTGGGGTTTTTATGTAAAATAACGAGATATCTTCAAGCTCCAATCGCTTGAATAACTGCACAGATTCGTCCTCGGTAATGGCCATACGAATTTCGGTAGGCTGATCCGCTAGTTCAAAAAAATGCGAGGAATGCAGCCGGCCGGTATGCCCAAAGCCTTCGATACCTGTGGACAGAGTCGCACCCCGCAGTCCCATTTCTTTCGCCAAATCAACGATCCAGTCGCCGAGCATCTTTCCCTGATAGCGACGATTCTGTTGAGTAAAGAAAGTCACCAGAAAACCTTTCATGTTCCTCTCCTAAGCGCGTGCTGATTATTTGATAGGACAGAAGCCCGGCAGCCGTCATTGCCACCCGGGCAGGATTCACACTGGCATCATGCGCACTGGTCAAGTCGGATGCAAACGACTGGTCAAGTCGAATGCAAATGGCTGGTCAAGTTCATGCAATTGCCCAACCTGCAGCAGGCGTGCGTTATCTAGCAAGCGGCACGCTTCAATCCGGGTCAGTGTGAGGGTGACGCAAACAGTGTCTTCCATTGAAACCTCGATTTTCAGGCATGGCATGCCCATCACCCCGCAATGCGGGGATGCCAGAAACGGAAATGGGCGTGAGGGTGTGTTACGCGGAAAGCGCTTCGACTTGCTGGATGTCAGTCCAGGCCAGATGTACCAGTTTCGCCGCGAGGCTGGCCGGCACTTCCAGCGCCACAGTCAAGTGACGTTCGGCGCTGCTGAACAGTCGATCAGAGTCGACCAGGTACTCCGCTCGATGGCGCAACAGATAAGCGTGCGCAGCATCCTGCATGCAGGTGCGGTAGTCAGGGGTGATGTGGGTGGTTTTCATTGTTTGGCCTCCAGTCCCTGGATCGGAATTTGCTGAGTATCGACTGGCTTCATGGCGGACCGTCGCAATGCAGCGTCCGCCAAAGGGAGTCGTACGTCAGGATTCGCCATGCCGCTGGGGCTCATCTCATGCGTCATTTCGAACTGCGCCCGAACCGACCAGCCGCAGGCTTCATTCAGGCACTGCAAATAGGCGACGCGAAGAAAAAATATGAGTGCCTTCGCTCGTGCGTATTCGCATCCGAGACTGGCAGTGGGGACAAACAAGTTTGTAAGTGCTCAATAGCGGCATCCTTGCGTTAAATGAACGGTGTCTCAGTTCCCGGTGCTGATCGTGCCTTCCTTGATGCCCAACAACACAGCCGCTTGGTGAGCTTTGCCGCGACGTCCTTTCTTGCGGCCGTTGAGCAAGTCGCTCACCAGGTTGCTGTTGAGGTCATGCCGGCGGCAGAACTCGGCTAGGCTGATGCCCTGTCTATCCAGCGCTGCTCGGGGCTTGCTCGGGTGTGAGTGGGGCGGGCATAGTGTCCATTCGTGTGCATCCGTGTTGATTAGGCGTCATTATGCCCAAAGAGTTGGGCCTGTAAAGGGTGGAAGCTTGAAAAGTTGTGCATCTGATGAAGAGTTGGACGTTGGAGTGGGTGAGCGTTTGCGCGAAGAAAGGACGCGCTTAGGGCTCAACCAGGATGCCTTTGCACAGCAGGGCGGCATCACCCGCAACACCCAGGGCAGTTACGAAAAGGGTGAGAGAAACCCCGATTCTGCCTACCTTACCGCCGTGGCCAAGGCCGGCGTGGACGTGTTCTATGTCTTGACGGGCGGGCGTATGCCAGAGCCTGCCGGGGCGCTGGATCCTGCCGAAAACCAACTGATCCAGCAGTTCCGTAGCCTGTCCGATTATGACCAAAAAGCTGTGCATCGTATCGTCGGTGCCATGGCCGAAGTAACCCAGCTTTCCAGCGCCAGGAAATAACTCGTCGAGATTTAGAACATTCGTTACGTTGGATTTCAGTTTTGATTTTCCGCGCTCCTGAGTAACGTTGCGCCCGCAATGCACTTAATGGAGTAGTGGGCATTTGGATCAAGATGAAAAAAAGAACACCCGCATGGAAAAGCCGAACAGCGAAATGTCCGAGTTAAATCAAGAAGAGCGGAATCTTCTTACACGTTACAGAGCGATGTCTGATCAAGATCGCGAATACATCCAGCACTTTGTAAGCGTGCTGACGAGTGCAGGCGCGCAGGCATAATCGACAGTCAACTAAACGATTCAATTGAAATGCACAAACAAAAAGGAACCCGGCCCAGCGTCGGGTTTTTTGTTAGGTAAATGGTGGAGGGCGCCCACACTCGGTACGCCCAACCGTCCCTGAATCCCCAAAATGCGGAGTGCCGTAGCCGCTAGGTCGCAGCCTTAAGGATCACTCTCTTGGGGCGGGGAGAAACGGCTTTCACCACATCATCGATCACCGCCTTGCCCATCTCCGTCAGAAAATGCGAAGCCCAGGCGTATCGGTCGGTTTCTTTCATGAAAGCAGCGTCTTCGGCGAGCGCTTTAGCCAGGCTCAACAGATCAGATGCCTGTTCCAGCGCCGCTTTGACGGGAACGCCAGCGCTGACCTGGAAGAGCGGGATTTCACCGCAATAAATGAAGTGGGTGTGGCCGATGGTTTTTTCTTCGACTTCTTCGATCATTGGTCACCTCCACTGGTGGAAGCGATAAGACAGAAGACTGAAAGGAATCTATAAGGGTGTATCCGGTTTTCAAGCGGGTTAACGGTGTGCATGGTCTAACTCCTTGACATGAGGAGCTGCCACGTTCGTTTCCAAGCGAATGGGTGGCAGCTATGCGTAGGTTGGAAACCGGGAGTCAAGGAGACCGGCACGCCCGAAGCG
>NZ_JABULD010000008.1:0-6762 GCF_014060985.1 Pseudomonas sp. MD195_PC81_125 | reverse complement strand
GGGGATTTATCCCCGATCGGCTGCAAAGCAGTCACAGGGCCGCTGCGCGACCCATCGGGGATAAATCCCCTCACCACAGATTCTTTTCCCACCGTTGATTATTCGAACCAACCCGTTTTGCAGGAGCAATCATGACCAGTCCAAAAAAAGCCGAGCCCGCAGCGCACGCTGAACCGTCGAGAATCCGTGAAGGCCTGCCCTTCCCGCTCGGTGCGACCTGGGATGGTCTGGGGGTCAACTTTGCGCTGTTTTCCGCCAATGCCACCAAGGTTGAGTTGTGCATCTTCGACGACGCCGGCGAAGTTGAACTCGAACGTATCGAACTGCCGGAATACACCGACGAGATCTACCACGGTTACCTGCCCGACGCCCACCCGGGGCTGATCTACGGCTACCGCGTCTATGGCCCGTATGACCCGGCCAACGGCCACCGCTTCAACCACAACAAACTGCTGATCGACCCCTACGCCAAGCAACTGGTTGGCGAGTTGAAATGGTCAGAGGCGCTGTTCGGCTACACCATCGGCCACCCCGACGCCGACCTCAGTTTCGATGAGCGCGACAGTGCGCCGTTCGTGCCCAAATGCAAGGTCATCGACCCGGCGCACACCTGGGGCAACGACCATCGCGTCAGCGTGCCGTGGGACAAGACGATCATTTATGAAACCCACGTACGCGGCATCAGCATGCGTCATCCGTCGGTGCCGGAGAACGTGCGTGGCACCTTCGCCGGGTTGATGGTCGATGATGTGCTCGAACACATCCGCAAACTCGGCGTGTCGTCGGTGGAACTGCTGCCGATTCACGCGTTCGTCAATGACCAGCACCTGCTGCACAAGGGCATGACCAACTACTGGGGCTACAACAGCATCGCCTTCTTCGCCCCCGACCCGCGCTATCTGGCCAGCGGCAAGATCGCCGAGTTCAAGGAGATGGTCGCGCACCTGCACGAGGCCAATCTGGAAGTGATCCTCGACGTGGTCTACAACCACACCGCCGAGGGCAACGAACAAGGCCCGACCCTGTCGATGCGCGGTATCGACAACGCCTCGTATTACCGGTTGATGCCGGACGACAAGCGCTACTACATCAACGATTCCGGCACCGGTAACACCCTCGACCTGAGCCACCCGTGCGTGCTGCAGATGGTCACCGACTCGCTGCGTTACTGGGCCAGCGAAATGCATGTCGACGGTTTCCGCTTCGACCTGGCGACGATTCTCGGGCGTTATCACGACGGTTTCGACGAACGCCACAGTTTCCTCGTCGCCTGCCGTCAGGACCCGGTACTGCGCCAGGTGAAAATGATCGCCGAGCCATGGGACTGCGGCCCCGGTGGCTATCAGGTCGGCCACTTCCCGCCGGGCTGGGTCGAGTGGAACGACAAATTCCGCGACACCGTGCGCGCGTTCTGGAAAGGCGACGACGGCCAGGTTGCCGACTTCGCCAGCCGCATGACCGCGTCCGGCGAGATGTTTAACCAGCGTGGGCGACGGCCGTATTCGTCGGTGAATTTCATCACCGCCCACGACGGTTTCACCCTCAACGATCTGGTGTCGTACAACGACAAGCACAACGAGGCCAACGACGAGAACAACCAGGACGGCAGCAACAACAACCTGTCGTGGAACCACGGCGTCGAAGGCCCGACTGACGATCCGGAGATCAACGCGCTGCGCCACCGGCAGATGCGCAACTTCTTCGCCACGCTGCTGCTGTCGCAGGGCACGCCGATGATCGTTGCCGGCGACGAGTTCGCCCGCACGCAGGACGGCAACAACAACGCCTATTGCCAGGACAGCGAGATCGGCTGGGTCAACTGGGACCTGAGCGAGGATGGCAAGGCGCTGCTCAAGTTCGTCAAGCGCCTGATCAAATTGCGCATGGCATATCCGATCCTGCGCCGTGGGCGCTTCCTGGTCGGCGAATACAACGAGGACATCGGCGTCAAGGACGTCACGTGGCTGGCGCCGGATGGCACCGAGATGACCACCGAACACTGGCACGACGCGCATAACCGCTGCCTGGGCATGCTGCTCGATGGCCGTGCGCAGGAGACCGGGATCCGCCGCAAGGGTGCCGACGCGACGCTGCTGCTGGTGGTCAACGCCCATCACGACATCGTCAATTTCAGCCTGCCGGAAGTGCCCGAAGGCAGTTTCTGGACCTGCATGATCGATACCAATCAACCGGCCATTCGCGGTCAGGAGCGCTTCGAGTTCGGCCATGAATACTCGGTCACCGGCCGTTCGCTGCTGCTGTTCGAACTGCAACGCGAAGAAGAAGACTGATATGGACCTGCAACACTATCTGGCGCGCCGCCCGCCGGACTACGCCGACACCGCCGCCCTCGGCCACTGCCTGCGGGCGTTGGTCGAAGCCGGGCTGGATCAACTGCCGTTACCGGGCAGCGGCCTTACGCTGGAGCGTTTTCAGCGTCTGGCCGAAGTCGGCGGACACGACCTGGGCTTGTGCAAACTCTACGAAGGCCACACCGACGCACTGGCGATCATCGAACAGCTGGGGGGTACGCCCACGCCGGGCAGCACCTGGGGCATGTGGGCCGCTGAACCGCCGCAGGCGCGGGTGCACGTGCGACCGGCCGGGCACATGGTGCGTCTCGACGGGCGCAAGGCCTGGTGTTCCGGGGCGGCGGTGCTCAGCCATGCGCTGCTCACCGCGTGGGACGCCGAAGATCGTCAGCAACTGGTGGCGGTGGCGCTTGATCAACCGGGCGTGACCATCACCGATCAGGGCTGGCAAGCGGTCGGCATGGGTGCCACCGGCAGCGTCGAAGTGTTGTTCGACGGCGCCGAAGCCCAGGCCATCGGCGAACCCGGCGACTACCAGAAACGTCCGGGTTTCTGGCAAGGCGGGATCGGCATCGCGGCGTGCTGGTACGGCGCGGCGCGGCAGATCGCCGAGGCACTGCGGCAACACTGCGCGCAACGCCAGGAGCCACACGCCCTCGCCCACCTCGGTGCGGTCGATGCGGCGTTGTACGCAGCGGCGAATGTGCTGCGTTTCAGTGCGCTGCACATCGATGCGCATCCCGAAGCCGATGCCGAACTGTTAGCCCGGCGTGCTCGCGCCGTGGTCGAGCAATCGGCTGAGCAAGTGATGCGCGAGACCGGTCGGGCGCTGGGCGCGGGGCCATTCTGCAAGGATCGACACTTCGCCCGGTTGAACGCCGATCTGCCGGTGTTCCTGCGTCAGAGCCATGCCGAGCGTGACCTTGCCGCGCTCGGCCAAGCGCTGGCCGAATACCCTGAGGAGGCGTGGACGCTATGAATGTCGCGAACAAACCCGATCCGATCATCGGCCACCAAGGCACGTCTCTGCTGCAATGGCAGCATTCCCGGCACCTGGCGGCGCTGGACAGCGTCGATGTCCTCAGTCTGGTGCCACCGGGCGCGCGGGCGGTGATTGTCGCGCCGCACCCGGACGACGAAGTGCTCGGCTGCGGCGGGATGCTGCAGTTGCTGGCCGCCGCCGGGCGGCAGTTGCAACTGATCTCGGTCACCGATGGCAGCGCCAGTCATCCCGGCTCCGAGCGCTGGCCGGTCGAACGTCTGAGCGTGGTGCGGCCGCAGGAATCGGCGGAAGCCCTGCGCCGCCTCGGCGTGCCCCTGCACCGGATGAAATGGCTGCGCGGCGGTTTCAGCGACAGCCAGGTGGCCGAGGATGAAACGTCGCTGGTCGCGTTCATCGAACGCCATTTGCGCCCCGGCGATGTGGTGTTCAGCACTTGGTGCGAGGACGGCCATTGCGATCACGAAGCCGTCGGCCGTGCCAGTATCGAGGCCGCACGCCGGGTCGGCGCCACCTGCCACGAACTGCCGGTATGGACCTGGCACTGGGCCTCCCCCGAAGACGCCGCGGTGCCGTGGCAGCGCGCACGCAAAATCCTGTTATCACCCGAGCAAGTGGCGCGCAAACGGCACGCGGTGCATGCCTTTGCCAGCCAACTGGAAGGCGACCCGCAAGCCGGGCTGCAACCGGTGCTGGCGCCCTACGTGCTGGATCGGCTGCTGCAACCTTTCGAAGTGGTGTTCCTGTGAGTGTCGATGATCGCTACTTCGAAGGCTTGTTCCGCGCCAGCGATGACCCTTGGGCGTTTCGCGAGCGCTGGTACGAACAACGCAAACGCGCGATCACCCTCGCGGCCCTGCCCCGCGCGCATTATCGGGCGATCTTCGAACCCGGATGCGCCAATGGTGAATTGAGTGCCGAACTGGCTGGCCGCTGCGACCGCCTGCTGTGTTGCGACACTGCCAGCGCGGCGGTGAATCTGGCGCGCAGCCGATTGAGC
Source organism: Pseudomonas sp. MD195_PC81_125 (assembly GCF_014060985.1). NCBI lineage: Bacteria > Pseudomonadati > Pseudomonadota > Gammaproteobacteria > Pseudomonadales > Pseudomonadaceae > Pseudomonas > Pseudomonas sp. MD195_PC81_125. Next base: position 2,450 of record NZ_JABULD010000008.1, on the reverse strand, counting down.
CTGTTCGACCACGCCGAAGTCCGCCAGAGTCGCCTGCCCGGCGACTGGCCGGAAGAAAAATTCGACCTGATTGTATTAAGCGAAATCGGCTACTACCTCGATGCCCAGGATCTGACAGACGTGATCCGGCGCATCAGCGATTCCCTGACCGCAGACGGGCAATTGCTCGCTTGCCACTGGCGCCCGCCCATCGACGGCTGCCCGCTCAATGCCCGCCAGGTGCATGACCTGATTCACGAACAATTGCCGCTGCCGCGTCTGGCGCTGCATCAGGAAGCCGACTTCATCCTTGAGGTCTGGAGCCGCGAGCCGCGCTCGGTGGCCGCACTGGAGGGCCTGCGATGATTGGCATTCTGATTCCCGCGCACAACGAAGAAGACTTGCTCGAGCAGTGCCTGACAGCCGCCCTGCGCGCCAGCAAACACGGACTGCTGGCCGGCGAACCGGTGGAGGTGCTGGTGGTGCTCGACAGTTGTACCGACCGGTCGGCACAGATTGTCAGCGGCTTTCCGGTGCTGAGTCTGCACATTGACGCTCGCAACGTCGGCCAGGCCCGTGCCGCCGGCGCGCAGGTTTTGCTGGAGCGTGGTGCACGCTGGATCTCCTGCTCCGACGCCGACAGCCGCGTGGCCGACGACTGGCTGGTGGCGCAGTTGGGCCTGGGCGCCGACGCGGTATGCGGCACGGTAACCGTCGAACACTGGGATCAATCGTTCGACGAAGCCGCGCAAATCCGCTATCACAGCCACTATCAGGCGCGTGACGGGCATCGGCACATTCACGGTGCCAACCTTGGAATCAGCGCAGACGCCTATCGTTGGGCCGGGGGTTTCAAACCTTTGGCCTGCGATGAAGATGTCCAACTGGTGCGGCAACTGGAGCTGTCCGGTGCCGACATCGCCTGGAGCCATCGCCCGCAAGTGCACACCAGCGCCCGTCTGGACAGCCGAGCCCGGGGCGGATTCGGTGATTACTTGCGGAAAATGGTACAGATAGACATAAAAAAAAGCGGATCAGATTGATCTGTGACGCGACGAATCGACTTTCATGAGCAATACTCTGCTGCGCGGCAATCCAGGGTTCGGAGCGACGCACGGCAATTCATCCGCCTTCACGGGTCGCGTGCGCCTGATTTTCCACGGTGCAGACGCGACTGAGGGCCAGAGACAACAAGGACGTAATACCCATGAAACCGTTATTCCTCAGCGAACACTCGCTGCCGGCGCAGATATGGAACAGCGCCCCGCAGCTGGACAACATTCCCGTCATCAACACCCACAGCCTCGTTCCCCCCGGCGCTCGCGCCGTCGTCGTCGCCCCGCATCCGGGTGATGAAGTGGTGACCTGTGGCGGGCTTCTGCAATTGCTCTCCAGCCTCGGTCATCCGCTGCAACTGCTGTCGATCACCGACGGCAGCGCCAGCCATCCGGGTTCACGACAATGGTCGGAAAAACGCCTGAGCGTATTCCGTCCCCAGGAAAGCGTCGAAGCCCTGCGCCGGCTCGGCCTGCCGATGCACAGTCTGAAATGGGTACGCGGCGGGTTTACCGACAACGCGCTGCTCGACTGCGAGGCTGACATCACCCACTTCATCGCGCGCTACCTGCGCCCCGGCGACGTGGTGTTCAGCACTTGGCGCAACGACAGCAACGACGACCATGAAGCGGTCGGCCGTGCCAGTGCCCAAGCGGCTGCGCAAGTCGGCGCGACCTTCCATGACGTGCCGGTCTGGGCCTGGCACTGGCCGGAACGCGAGCAGAACCTGATTCCCTGGGAACGTGCGCGCAAACTGCGACTCGACACCTGGACCGTGGCGCGCAAAAGTCACGCCACCCACGCCTATGCCAGCCAGCTCAAGGGCGAACCGGCGATCGGCATTGCGCCGATGCTGCCGCGGGTGATCCTCGAGCGCATGCGCTTGCCGTACGAAATCGTGCTCATCTGAAACACGTTTCCCCTGTGGGAGCGGGCTTGCTCGCGAAGAGGCCAGTACTGCCGGCGCCTATTCCTTTGGCACCACATTATCCAGTGCCTGATTCACCGCCAGCTCCCCCAGCATCACCACCTGCGCGATGCCCAACACCGTATGACGGCCCGGCCCTTCGAGCGTGCCGGCGAAATCACCGAGCATCACCGTGGCCGAGGCCAGGGACTCGCAGGCGTTGGCCAGCAGCGATTCGGTATCGGTTTGCGGGTTGACCAGGAACATGCTGCTGGGGGTGTACGGCGTTGCCATGATCTGCGCGGGCGCGAGGTAGTGGTCGAGGGCGCGTTCGGCGGCTTCGTGGAGTTTTCTGGAGTTGAGGGATTCGTACGGCGAAACCGATTCTGTGATCGGCGGATTGGGCGGGGTTTCGGACATCAGCTGGAACTCCGATCGAGGCATTTTGAATGAATGATGACCTGTAGGAGCTGCCGCAGGTGCGATCTTTTGATCTTGTTTTGAAATG
>NZ_JABULD010000090.1:0-8705 GCF_014060985.1 Pseudomonas sp. MD195_PC81_125 | reverse complement strand
GACTCGCCGCGATCCCTTTGCAGGGGGTGAGCCTTTGTGGGGGAGGGGRWTTTATCCCCCGATGGGGTCGCGAAGCGGCCCCCAGACCCGGCAAACCGGATTATTTTGATACACCAAGGTGTCTGATTTCAGGGCAGCTTCGCCGCCCATCGGGGATAAATCCCCTCGCCACAGGGATTCCCTGGGGTTATTTCTTCATGATGGCGGTGAAGAGGTCGGATTCGAGGAAGCGCTGTAGCCACGCCTGCAAGCGAACATAGGGCGTCTGCGCGAACCACTCGCGATCCACATGCGCAAACTGTCGAACGAACGGCAGCAACGCCACATCTGCCAGACTCAAGTGATCACTCAGCAAATAATCCCGACCTTCAAGCAACCCATCCAGCCGCTGCAGAAACACCGCCCCTTCGGCCCGATACACCTCCATTGGCTGCTCGGGATAGCGCTCGGCGTATTTGTAGCGGTTCAAATGCACTTTGAACACTTGATCATTGGCTTCGATCAATTCGGCAATTCGTGAATCGCCATCGAGCAGCCAATCGTCCGGATCATGCTGCGCCAACGCCCCAGCGCATGATCTCCAGGCTCTCGTCGATCACCCGGCCATCGGCCTCCAGCACCGGCACCGTGCCTTTGGGTGAAATCGCCAGCATCGCGGCCGGTTTGGCCTTGAGGCTGACTTCGACGATCTCCACCGCTACCCCCGAATAGCGCAGGGCCATTCGCGCGCGCATCGCGTAGGGGCAGCGGCGGAAGGAATACAGCGTGTTCATTTCACCTCCAGGGTGCTCAAGCCGTTGCCCTGGCGCTGCACCTGAATCTGCACCGGAATCCGCTCGTGCATTTCCTGCACGTGGGAAATCACCGCGACCTTGCGCCCCTGCGCCTGCAGGCCGTCGAGGGCATCCATGGCCAGTTGCAGCGATTCCGGATCGAGGCTGCCAAAGCCTTCGTCGATGAACAGCGATTCGATTTTCAGCGTGCTCGACGCCATCGAGGCCAGGCCCAGTGCGAGGGCCAGTGACACCAGAAAGGTCTCGCCGCCGGACAGCGAATGCACCGAGCGCAATTCATCGCCCATCTCGGTGTCCAGCACCAGCAGGCCGAGCATGCTGCCGCCGCGTTTCAGGCGATAGCGTTTGACCAGTTGGCGCAACTGCACGTTGGCGTGATGCACCAGCAGGTCGAGGTTGTAGGCCTGGGCGATCTTGCGGAAGGTGTCGCCGGTGGCCGAGCCGATCAACGCATTCAGGCGCGCCCAGCGCTGGTACTCGGCATAGGCGTCGGCGATCTGCTGTGCCAGCGCCTGATTGGCGTTCTGCCGGCGCTGATCTTCAGCTTGTTCTGCGCGCAATTCGGCGCACTGTTGCTCGCTCAGATTGAACTGGTTCTGCAGCTCGGCGAGGGCGCTGGCGAGTTGCTCGGCATCGAGATTGCCGTTGTGCTGCGCCCGATGATCGGCCAAGCGCTGATCGCGCTCCTGCAGCAGCACTCTGGCCTGTTCGATGGATTTTTCGTTGTGCTGCAAGCGCTGGCGCAGTTCACTGAGCTGTTTGTCATCGACGCGCAGCAGATCTTCCAGACCGCCGTCATCCAGTTCAGGATGGCGTGCGCGCCATTCGGCAATCTTCTGCGTCAGTTCGTCGTCTTCGCTTTGCAGTACCTGCAAGCGTTCCTGTTGCGCCTTGAGTTCGGCACTGATCTGCACCTGTTGCGTGCGCACGTTCTGCAGTTGTGCAGCGGTGCTGGTTTCGGCGTTGCGCGCCTGTTCCACGGCCTGTTCCAGCTGCTGCTGCCAATGCTCGGCGCTGCTGTGCTCGCCCAGCAGCTGCGCGAGTTTTTTCCTGACTGGCCTGTTGCTGTGCGGCCAGGGCGCTGAACTGCTGCTCGACGCTTTGCAGCTGCTGCAAGCGGCTGAGCTGGCGATCCTGTTCCTTCTCCAGCGTCTGCTGGCGCAGCTGCTGTTCGGCCAGTTCTTCCTTTTGCTGCTCGACTTGCGCCAGACGCTCAGCAATCTGCCGATCCAGTTGCATGAAGGTTGCCGCCGGTTCAACGCGCAGGGCTTCGAGGGTGTCGGCCGGCAACAGGCTGGCGAACGCGGTGAGCTCTTCGTCGAGACGCTGACGGTCGCTGCTCAGTTCGCGCTGTTGATTGCTCAGGTGCTGCGCCGCTTGCTGATGCGCGGTTTCGGCGTTGCGCAGTTGCTGGGTCAGGCGCGCCGCGTCCTGTTGCAGGGTGAGCAGGGCGCTCTGGCGTTGTTCGTCCTGAGTGATGCTCTGGTTCAACTGATCGTTCTGCCGAGTCAGCCAGGCATCGCGCTTGTCGGCGTCCTGATTGAGCAACTGAGGCGCCAGCGGATGCGCCTCCAGGCTCGGCGCCAATGCCTGCAACTGGACGGTCAATTGTTCCTGCTGTTGCAGCAGCTCTTTCTGCCGGGCGATCACGCCACCGACTTCAGCGCGCAACTCGGTGAGTTTTTCCTTGAGCTGATCCACCGCGTGCTGCGCGCTGGCCTGCTCGGATTCATCGTGCCGGCCGAGGCTTTGCAGCAGCGCTTCCGGCTGATGATACGGATGCTCGTGGCTGCCGCAGACCGGGCACGGCTGGTCGTCCTGCAACTGCGCGCGCAGCTCTTCGACACTGGCGCTGCGGGCCAGACGCTGGCGTTCGAGCAGTTCACGGGTGACGTTGAGGGTTTGTTCAGCGACAGTCAGTTCGGCCTTGGTTTTCACCCCGTCCTGGGTCAGGCGCTCGCGTTCCTGCTGTGCAACGAGCAGGCGCTGTTGCAGCTCGGCGCCGCGTTTTTCCAGCTCCTGCTGACTGGCCCAGAGCCGCGTCAGGTCTTCGATGGCGCGCAGTTGTTTGCGATTGTCCTGCAACAGCGTGCCGAGGATGCCGATCTGTTCGGCGACGGCATTCGGCTCGGCGCCGGCCTCCTTGAACAGCACTTCCAGTTGTTGTTTTTGCGCGGCCAGCGTCTCGGCGCTAAGCGCAGCGTTCTGTTCGAGGGACGCCAGTTCGGCCTGCCCCTTGTTCAGGCGATTGCCGATCAGCATCAGCTGTTGCAGGCGATCGCGGTAGGCATTCCATGCATCGCTGAGCGGCGCCAGACCCGCACTCTGTTCCAGCCCGGCGGCGATTTTCTGCAGGCGTTCAGCGACCTCGGCCTGTTTCGCCTGCAAGGCTTGAATCGCGCTCTGGCCTTGCGTGCAGGCTTGCTCGGCGGACTGGCGGGCCTCGGCGCTGAGGGCGGTGTCCTTGGCGAGGCGGGCAAGGGTGCTTTGCTCGTCGAAGGCCTGACGCAGCAGCGGGGCACTTTCGCTGTGCCGCTGCTGCGCTTCGCTCAGGGCGATGTTTGCCGCATTGAGCGCCTGTTCCAGTTGCGTCTGGCGCTCGTTGAGCTCGCCGTGTTGCTGGGTATGCGCGGCAATCTGTGCCGCCAGCGGCGTCAGTTGCGCATCCAGTTCAGTCTTGCGCGCGAACTGGTGGCGTTGCGGCGCGAGTTGCTCCAGGCGTGTCAGCTTCAGGCGCTCGCCAGCCAGACCTTCCCACTGCTGCTGCGCACTCTGCAGTTGTTCGGCGGCCGCTTGTTGCGCATCCTGCAACTGGCGCAAATCTTTGAGCCAGCTGTGTTGTTGCTCCAGTTGCTTGAGCTGCGCCTGCTGCAACTTCAGCTGTTGCTGGGCGGCGTTGAAGCGTTCGTCCAGCTCGGCCCGCGCCTCGGGCGTCAGCGGGGTTACGCCGGTGGCCTGATCCTGCAGCAACTTGTGTGCTTCGCGGGCCTCTTTGGTCTTGTCGAAGGCGCGGCGACCGAGGCGGGTGTAGAGCGCGGTGTCGGTGAGTTTCTCCAGCAGTTCGCTGCGGTCGTTGTCGTCGGCCTTGAGAAACGCGCTGAACTCGCTCTGGGCCAGCAGCACGGCACGGGTGAATTGTTCGAAGTTCAGGCCCAGCGCGGCTTCGAGTTGAGTCTTGTATTCGCCTTTCTGACTGGCGAGCAGTTGATCCTGATCGATGTCGCGCAGGCTCTGCCGGCTGGCCTGCAACTTGCCGCCGGCCTTTTCCCGGGCACGGTTGGCTTCCCAGCGCGCGCGATAACGCCGGCCATCGACGCCGACAAAATCCACTTCCGCGTAACCTTCACCGGTACCACGGCGCAGCAAGGTACGCGGGTCGCCGGTGGCGATTTCGCCGTCGGCATCCGGCACCTTGGCGTCGCGGCCAGTGTTGTTCAGCCGTGGCACGGCGCCAAACAGCGCCAGGCACAAGGCGTCGAGCAAGGTACTTTTACCGGCGCCGGTCGGCCCGGTGATCGCGAACAGACCGGCACTGGCCAGCGGTTCGGCGGTGAAATCAATCTCGAACGGCCCGGCCAGCGAGGCGAGGTTCTTCAAACGAATGGCGAGAATCTTCATGCTGCTCGCCCTCCAGTTGTACGTCCTGCAGCAGCTCGGCGAAGTCCTTGAGGGTTTGTTCATCGACCTCGTTGCCATAGTTGTCGAGCCAGGCACGGCTGAACAATTCCTGCGGGGTGAGCTGATCCAGCTCGACCAGCGCGCTGCCGTCGTCGCTGCCCTCGGCGCCACGGTTGCCGGCGTACTCAGCGGCGATCCGCACCAGGCGCACGGCTTTGCCTTGCAAGGCGTTTTCCACCTGATGGCGCAGATCCGGCTGCGGCTCGTCGAGGGTGACGCGCACTTCCAGCCATGGCTGACGCTGGGTTTCAGCGAGCAGATCGATATTCGGCAGGTCAGCCAGTTGCAGCAGAATCTCCGCCAGCGGCGCCGGGCCGATGCGTTGCAGGTTGACCGAGCGCGGGATCAGTTTCGGCTCGACGCTGACCAGGGTTTCGCCGTCGAGGGTGATGTCGAGAATCTGGTGTTGATAGCCGATCTCTGAAAACGACAGCGGAATCGGCGAGCCGCTGTAGCGAATGCGTTCTTCACCGTTGACCTTCTGCGGCTTGTGCAAGTGGCCGAGGGCAACGTAGCTGATGCTCGGCCCGAACAGGCTGGCGGGCAGCGCTTCGGCGTTACCGATGATCAGACTGCGCTCGGAGTCTTCCGAGACCGAGCCGCCGGCCATGTGCGCGTGGCTGATGGCGACCAGCGCCTGACCCGGCTGGCGCTTGGCATTCGCCGCTTCGATCAGCCATTCATGCACCTGTCCGATACCGCGCAGATAGTCGTCGCCCAGATGCGCACCGGTCACTTCCGCCGGACGCAGGAACGGCAGCGCCAGGCACCACGCGGCGATCTCGCCTTCAGCGTTCGGCAACGGCAGCAGCAAACGTTCGGCGTCGAGCTGGCCGTCATCCAGCCACAACACCCGCCCCAGCGCATGGGTGCGCAAACGACGCATCAACGGCGCCGGCAGCTCGATGCGTGAGCCGGAATCGTGGTTGCCGGCAATCATCACGATGGTCAGCAACGGCTGCTGCTCGTGAGCACTGACGATGAAATCGTAGAGGCGTTCCTGGGCTTTGACCGGCGGGTTGACCGTGTCAAAGATGTCCCCGGCTATCAGCAGCACATCCGGCTGCGCCAGTTGCAGTTGGCGCAGCAGCCATTCGAGAAAGCACGCGTGCTCGAAATCGCGCTCCTGGCCATGCAGGTTTTGCCCAAGGTGCCAGTCGGAGGTGTGGAACAGACGCAAGGTGGACTCCGCTACAGAAAAAGGTGATGGCCGCGGGGGGAAATGACGGGCGGCTAAAGAAGAGGGGAGTTTACAGATTATTGGGGAGTCAGGGCTTGTCTGGGTAAGTCGAGGCTGGGCATTTCGGTGATGCCAGAAAGCGGTTATCTGGTGTTTGGCCATTATATTGATATCATTTGCCGCGAGCGCAGTACGCTTTCCGGATTTTAGAAAACCCAACGGTTTCCGATGAGGCTGTGCTTCTAAAATGGCCATAAGGCAAAGCTTGAACAGAAAAAGGACGCTTCAGTCATGCCAAAATTTGCTTGTGTCTGCGGTCATGTAATGAACCTGTCTTTGGGTACGTCCGATTTCGAGTTGTCTTTAGTCGCCGAGCAGAAGATAGATGAAATTGGCTGTGCGCTATCAAATCGTTGGCTGTCTGAAGACGAGTTCTACGAAACAATAGACCAAGGGGCTTTGACGGTTTATTGGTGCCAGACGTGCGGGCGGCTGCATGTGGATAAGGGCGATGGGAAATTTACTTCCTATATAAAGGAAGTAAATGAGCAAGTCGGGCCTGGACAGTAAGTTCACCTTGCAGGCATGGCAAAAGATTCTTGAAGGCTGGAGTACTTTCTGGAATTGCCAAAGGGTTCTGATCAGATTGTACTAGTCAAATTGCCATAGAAACGCTGCTGCCTGGCGTGCTACCTGAAGAAGAGCACAGGCAGGCTGAGTTAGAAGTTTCTTGAGAACGTAGTTTTGTCCCCGTTCTTTCAGTCCGGAGGTTAAAGAGTGATCACTGAAGATATAAAAAACATCCAGGAAATTTTCCAGCTGGTTGAGGCTGGAATTGTTCGGGGTTATGACGCTTTTCGATTCAGCGTTGAATGGGGGGGTAACTACATGGAGTCAGACCTCGCCGTTGAAAAAAATGGCTCAGAAATCTGGGATGCTGAAACGGATTACAACCATTCGAAAATCTATGCGCTTGTAGAAAAATTACACGAGCATGCAGTCGCTCGCGGTGAGCCCTGGAAATCTTTCGTTCTCTCCTATCGCGAAGGCGAACAAGTGAAAACGAAATTCAACTATTGATTCCGAATGTCCTCAGCATTTTTTACCTAAAGCAAAATCAAGAGATCGCAGCCTGCGGCAGCTCCTACAGAGATATGTGTAGGAGCTGCGCAGGCTGCGATCTTTTGCTTTTTTACTTCGGATAAAGCGGCGGCAATCCGCTGTCACCCACCGGATCCTGCACCCGCTCCGCCGCCGGAATCGTGCGGATTGCCCGCCACAGATCTTCGCCTTGCCAATGCTGCCCCGTCTCGCTGTACAGCGCACCATTCAGCCCATCCAGCGCATCGGATAACGGCACAAACCGCGCCGCCATGTCCGCCAGGGTCTCCGGCTGCTGCCGCGCCCATGCATCCAGTGCCTGCCGCGTCGCTTGCGGATCATTCGCCTGGCACGCCCGCTTGATGTCGTCCAGCAAGGTGCGCGGGCTTGGGCCGGTCTGGGCGGCGCGATGCACCGCCGGTTGCCAGCGCGCACGCCACCACAGGCCGAAGCCGAGCAGGGTGGTACAGGCGAGGATCAGCGTGCTGAGCTTCCACCACCACAACACGTCGTTGTCGACGGCGTTGGCTTGCAGGGTGCCGGCCGGGGTGTCGACTTGCAGGCTCGGGTTGTTCGCCACCTGCAGGGTGCGCGCGGGCAGGCTGGTGTGTTCCAGATGATCTTCGAAGGTGTTCCACCAGACCACATCGACGGTGGGCAGCTCGATGCTGCCGCTGCGGCTGGGTACCAGCGCTTCGCGTTCTTCACGGCTGCCGATCAGGCCGGCGCTCGCCGCTCTGGTTGCTCAGCACCGGTTGATCCGGGTAACGGCGCAGGCCGTTGGCTTCGGTGCCGGGCAGGGCCGGGCAGCTGCGAGCTGGCCAGGCCTTCGACTTTCAGGGTCAGGCTGCGGGTCAGCGAGTCACCGACCTGAATGTGCTCCGGCTCCGGGTTCCAGCTTTCGCTCAGGCTCAGGCTGCGAGCGGGCAGCCACGGCGCATCGGCCGGATAGGTCAGCGGTTTCGGTTTGACCGTCAGGGCGATCTCGGCGGAATTGACCCGCAGCAATTTGCCCGGTTTCGGGCCTTGCGCGGTGGCGTCCTGGCTGGACTGGGTGTCGACCAGCGTGGCGCTGAACGTTTGCGGAGCGATGAGCAGCAAACCACTGTGCTGCGGGTAGATCGCATAGCGCATCTCGATCACGCCATGGCGCACGCCGTTGATGTCTTTCTCATAGGTACGCATGTCGCCCAGCTGTTCGATCCGCGCATCGGCGATTTGCAGCGGCGTCAGGCTGCTGTCGTCGTACAGCGACACTGAATGGTAGATGCGCAGGGTCAGGATCGCCTGGGCTTGCACGTAAACGCTGGACTGATCGAGCTGACCTCGATGAACACCGGGTTCGGGTTGTTTTTTTTCTGCGCGAGTATCGCTCTCGACCACTTGCACGGTGATCGGCTGGCTCTGCACGTCACCCAGTTGCAGCGGCGGAATGACCACGCTGCCGTTCTCTTTCGGCAGCAGGGTGATGATCCAGCGCGTGGTGGCGCGATTGTCACCATTGAGCGTGTTCAACTGGTTGACCTGACGCGTGCCGCGCACCTCGAACAACGGTTCCAGCGGGGTCAGGTCGGGTTTGCCGAACTGGGTGACATCGCTGGTTTCGAGGGTGAGCTCGACCGTCTCGCCGGAGTTCAGGCGACTGCGATCCACGCTGGCCGTCAACTCGGCCGCCTGAGCGGTGGCCGTGCAGAGCAGCAGGGGCAGCAAGAGGGCGCTGAAGCGGGTCATCGAGTTTTTTTCCTGATCCTGATGTTGTTGCTGTTCGTACCAGAATTTGCGTCGCAGCAGTTCGCCCGGGTCGTCCGGGATCTTGCCCAGCCATTGTTCCAGCGCCTGACGTTGCTCGCCTTCGAGGTTGTCCTCGCTCGGGCGCAGCGTCGGCACGGTGTCCGTTTCTTCCGTCTCGTCGATGCCCGGCACCTCGTTGGGGCCCGGTTGCGGCGGGGTGG
>NZ_JABULD010000747.1:0-1241 GCF_014060985.1 Pseudomonas sp. MD195_PC81_125 | reverse complement strand
GGCTGTCAGGCCGGCGACGATGCCACTGGCGATCAACTCATCGTCTTCGCAAACCAGTACGTGCATGGTGGTTCCCTGAAATAAAAGGCAAGTCGAACAGAACAGGATTAAGCCGCAATTATGGCAGGGCGACAACCAACACGGCAGCGACTCGCTTGTTCGCCAGGTCCGGACTCAAAACTGCCAACAAACCGCTTGCGCAAGAACAAGGCTCAATCAACATGAAAACAAAACTAGCCGACATGAAATCCAACACCTTCAAACTATACAGACCCACAACTAAAAACTAACCTCGCTATCGCAAGTTACATACAACTAATCAAAACTTTAAAACACAAATCAACCTATTAAAGGAACCATGAATGAGCAATACAAAAAACTTCGTAGCCGTCGACTGGCGCACCGGCCCCGATCGCATTTATTTCTTCTTCCCGGAGAAAAACAGTTATTCCCGTTTCGACTTCGAGGATAACAAAGTACTTTCCGGCTTCCCCAAGCCGGTGGATGGCAAATGGGAAGGCTTCGACAAGACTGCTGCAGACTTGCGCTTTGGCTTTACCACGACGACCACCCACTGGAACGGTGGCGTCGACACGCTCTGGCTGTTCTACGACGAAGGAACAACACCCTGCGTTTGTGAGTACAGCCAACAAACCGACAAGGCAATCTCGAAAACCCCCATCGCCAAATCAAAGTGGGAAAAAAATATTGCCCTACTACGAAAAAATCGTTGGCGTCATGTGGGCTGAAAGCACAGCACAAAGAGAGAGTTACTGGTTCTTGTTGAATGACGGAAACTATCTGATCTACGAAATATACTCAAAAACCCTGCAAGTACTACCTCTAAATGGCTCGTCCTGGGCACCACTGGAAGAATATAAAAGCCAAATGATGACAGCCGTCACCAATGACTACCCGACCTTCGATACTTACTTTTATGTTTTCCTGAACGACAACCGCTACCTGCGTTATGAACAGAACGCGAAAAAAGTATTTGGCCCGTATACAATCTCCGACTCAACCTGGCCCGGACTGCTGAAGGACTGAGCCACTCGCAGGCACCAGTGAATCGGCGTCGGGTCGCCCATCCGACATCGTGCGGGGCGGTTAATCATCGGTTAATCGCCACCCGCCACTGTGCACCAGACTTGCACAGGGACAAGGCTCCTCCATGCGTCATTTTTTTTCTTTTGTTTTGCACTGCTTGATCTCCAGCCCTGGCCCCAGGCCGGGAACAATCC
>NZ_JABULD010000421.1:0-3531 GCF_014060985.1 Pseudomonas sp. MD195_PC81_125 | reverse complement strand
GGCCACCGTCGCCAGTGCCTGTTCAAGCATCTGTGGATTGTTATCGACCCACTGCACGGCGATGCCAGCATTGGCCAGGCACATGACAATGCCGCGGCCCATGGTGCCCGCGCCGATCACGGCAGCTTGCTGAATATCGAAGGATGTCTGGCTCATGTTGTTCTCTTGTTGGCGATCCAAAGACAGCCTTCACCATAGTCAGGCACCGGACGTTTTTGAAGTTTATTCCCGTGATGAGCAACATTCAGCGCATGGATAACCCCCAATCGCCCTGAAACCGCACACTGCAGGAACTGCCGACATATCAGAGGTGTTCTTGAGCCCAACTGCGAACCTCGGCGTACGGATACTCCTCCAGCGCCGCATACCCCGAAATCGTCCGTGCCTTTAACCTGGTGAACAACGGCACATTTATCCCGCACAGAAACCGCGTCAGCCGCTCCGCCGTCGGCACACTGCCAGTGTGCTGTTCGTGCCTGTGGATAAAATCACCGCACAGCACCGCGAAGTTTTTATCCACAAGCGCTGGCAACTCGGGAGGCGCCGGAAGGCGCGCGATAGCACCGTGACACACCGAACAGTGCCCGCATCGCTCGGGGGCGTTGTGATCGCCGAAGTGTTCGGCCAGGCGATGGCCCAGGCAGCGCTCAGTGCCGAACAGATCGAGCATGGCGTGAATCCGCGTTATTTCAGCCTGTTCATGCCGGGTAAAATACGCATGCAATTCGGCGCTCAAAACAGCGCTGTCGAAATCACTGTGCAGCACGTTGTAGACCTCGGTCATCTGCTTGCTCTCAAGCTCGACCCAGCCCTTCTCCTGAAAGTAATCCAGCGCCTTCACCACCCGGTTGCGCTCAGCCGAATACTGCGTGTACATCGCTTCGAAATTCACCGTGGCCCAGGTGCGTGCGCGACTGGAGGTGTGGATGATGGCCGCGACAAAATCCCTGCGCTCACCGTCGAAATGCTCAAGCAAGGCTTCCGGCTCCAGCAGGTATTTGAAACGGTATTCGGCGTAATAGGCATAGCGCGGCGCGATCAAACCGCGCAGCTCCATTTGCACCAGTAGAGTTTTCAGCGGCAACGCGCGAATGTTGCTCTGATCGGCCAGCGGCCCGAGCAGAAACTCCCACTGCCCTTCGGCTGCGGCAGCCTGCATTTCTTCCAGCACACAACGAATCCCTTCACGCTCCGGGGTATCGCCGTAGACGAAGTTTTCCAGCACGTTGAGGCTGTCGCGGTTGGCCAGCACCAGGCAATCCGACGGCTGCCCGTCGCGTCCGGCGCGACCGATTTCCTGACTGTAGTTTTCGATGGATTTCGGCAGATCGAAATGCACCACGTTGCGGATGTCGCTCTTGTCGATCCCCATACCGAAGGCAATGGTTGCGACGATGCAATTGGACTGCCCGGCCATGAATTCCTTCTGAATCGCCTCGCGCTGATCATTGGGCAAACCGGCGTGATAGGCCTGGGCCTGTATGCCGTTACGCCCCAGATGCTCGGCGATGTGTTCGGCGGTTTTCTGCAGCGTCACGTAGACAATGCCCGGCTGGCCTGGACGCTCGCTCATCCACTCCACCAGGCGCCGGCGTTTGTCCTCGCCGCGTACCGGTTCCACCAGCAGATTGAGGTTGGGTCGATAGAAGCCGGTGGTCACCACATCAGCGGCGGCGATGGCGAATCTGGCCTGCATGTCGGCGACGACTTTCGGCGTCGCCGTAGCCGTCAACAGCAGGGTTTGCGGAATGTTGAACTGGCGCTGATAGTCCGGCAGCTTCAAATAGTCGGGGCGAAAGTTGTGGCCCCATTCCGAGATACAGTGCGCTTCGTCAATCACCAGCAACGAGATCGGCACCTGCTGCAAAAAGTTGCGGAAACGCTCGTTCTTCAGACGCTCCACCGAAATCATCAGAATCTTCAATTCACCCGAACGGGCGCGGGCCATCACGTCACTGGCATCATCGCGACTTTGCGCCGAATCGATGCTGCCGGCACTGATACCGTGACGCTTGAGGAATGCCAGTTGATCCTGCATCAACGCCAACAGCGGCGACACCACCAGGGTCAGATGCGGCAGCAACAGTGCCGGCACTTGATAGCACAGTGACTTGCCGGACCCGGTGGGGAAAATCGCCGCCGCCGAGCGCCCGGCCAATACAGCGCTGATTGCCGCTTCCTGCCCGGGTCGAAACTGTGGATAACCGAAAACCTGTTCCAGGGTGTGGTGCATGCGCTGTCACTCCGTTGACCGCTGTGATGTCAACAGCCTAGCGGGCGATCACAGCGAGTCGAGAAAAGGTCGGGGTCAATTCGATACGGAATGATACAGCGCCGGGGCGGATGCCACCGGATCAAACAAGGAAACAATTTGCCTCTCGCCGGCCTGACCGCAAGGCAGGTAACGTGCGCCGCATCCACGAAACGAGCGTCGTGCCAGGACGGCCGACACCCGTGGATCAACTCAAGGAATAAACATGTCCGACAGACTGAAACTGCTCCTCACCCTGACACTCGCATCGCTGTTGCTGGGCGGATGCATGCAACTCCCCGATGACATTCCGCCCCTCGCCATGCGCGCCACCGCAGGCCACGCAATCACATAGTTCTCGCCGCAACGACGACCCTAGGGACGCAGCACCGCCACGCGAAGTTGCGCATTCAGTTCCTGTTCATGCACACCCTGGCTCTTGCTCGCCCACTGTGCATGGGCCGGACTGATGTCGCCGGTAAACGCCGCCGCCAGTTGTCGCAGGTCCGCCACACTGCGTACTCGCGCACAGAACAACTGTTCGCCACAGTCCTGACTGGCGTTGCGATAAATGCCCAGCAAACGCTCCCACAGTCCCTCGCGCACCTGCCGGATCGGTTTGAGCCGCACATGCGGCACATCCAGTTGCCGTTGTAGTGCGCCAGCATCTAGCATTTCACTCGCCAGCAGGACTTTGGCGAACATCAACACTTCGGCACGTGAAGCAGTATCGATGCGGGCCTGGCTGGACAGCGCGTCGGGCCAGCCAGTGCGTTGCAGATCGACAAACATCCAGCCGTTGCCGGCATCAGCAGCTACGGCCAAGCGACACCCAATGGTCCACAGCAATAAAATCGAGGCTATTCGTAGCCATCGCATACTCAATTCCCTTTAAGCGCGCATCGGACGTTTGGAAACGTCCTACAGTTTCTGGCGCGCACCATACAGAGGATTCTCAAGAAACGCCTGTGAATCCCGTGGGAAATTTCTGCGCTAAGGGTTTTACCTCGAAAAAGCTGCAAAACCTTGTAGGGCAATTGCCCGAGTCTCGGAAAAACCCCTACGAAACCTCCGTCCATCACGGC
Source organism: Pseudomonas sp. MD195_PC81_125 (assembly GCF_014060985.1). Taxonomy (NCBI): domain Bacteria; kingdom Pseudomonadati; phylum Pseudomonadota; class Gammaproteobacteria; order Pseudomonadales; family Pseudomonadaceae; genus Pseudomonas; species Pseudomonas sp. MD195_PC81_125. Next base: position 195 of record NZ_JABULD010000421.1, on the reverse strand, counting down.
GGTCTTGTGACCCCTTGCCACGCACTTCTATAGTGGCCGGCGCGGCTGCAACCACTGGAGCGACTTCGTACAGGACACGTCTGAACATGAACATGCATAACCCGCTGGCCAATCGTTATCGCCCGCTCAAAAGCACCGACGGCGATCATCCGGTGCTGACCATAGATACTCAAGCCAGCCACGGCGAACTGCTCG
>NZ_JABULD010000405.1:0-3796 GCF_014060985.1 Pseudomonas sp. MD195_PC81_125 | reverse complement strand
CAGCTCCCACAGATTCCGATGTCGAGCACACAATCGTGTTCCAACCGAAAACTCTGTGGGAGCTGGCTTGCCAGCGATGAGGCCATAAAGACCGCTAGAGCATCAACGCTCGTGCAGCGCCTCGGCCCGCGCCCGAATGATCGGCTTGAGCAGATAGCTCAGCACCGACTTCTTGCCGGTGATGATATCCACCGACGCGACCATCCCCGGAATGATCAGCAGCGGCTTGTCATCGGTGCCCAAGTGGCTGCGCTCGGTGCGCACCTTGATCATATAGTAGGTGGTTTTCTTGTCTTCGTCGGTGATGGTGTCGGCGCCAATCTGCTCCAGCTTGGCTTTGAGTCCGCCATAAATGGTGTAATCGTACGCGGTGAATTTGACGATCGCTTCCTGCCCCGGATGCAGGAACGCAATGTCCTGCGGGCGGATCTTGGCTTCGACCAGCAAGGTGTCGTCCAGCGGCACGATTTCCACCATGTCGCTGCCCGGCTGGATCACGCCGCCAATGGTGTTGACCAGCAACTTGTTGACGATGCCGCGCACCGGCGAGGTGACCAGCGTCCGGCTGACCCGGTCTTCCAGCGCTTTGCCGGTGGCCTGGGCCTTGTTCAGGTCGGTGCGGGCTTCGTTGAGCTGAGTCAGCGCTTCGCTGCGGAATTTGCCGCGCGTCTCGTCGATCTTGCGTTGTACTTCCTTGATCGCCGATTCGGCGCGCGGAATGGCCAGCGTGGTGGCGTCGAGCTGACCACGGGTTTCGACTTCGGCACGCTTGAGGCGCAGCACTTCCACCGGCGATACGGCACCCTGCGCCACCAGTGGTTCGGACATGTTGATTTCCTGGCGCTGCAGGCCCAGTTGCTGACGATATTGCGCTTGCTTGGAGCTGAATTCGCGCAGTTCTTGTTGACGCTGAATCAGTTGTTCCTGCAGGCCACCGATTTCGTCATGCAATTGCTGACGACGGCTGATGTACAACGACTCTTTCGCTTTTCGCCTGACCCGGCACGGCTTTGAGCACGTCTTCCGGGAAGTTCAGCGGACGGTCATCGACCTCGGCGCTCAGGCGCTCGACGCGCAACAGCATCGACAGGCGATCAGCCTCGGTTTCGCCGACGTTGGAAGCAAATCGCGTGTCGTCCAGGCGAATCAGCGGTGCGCCGGCCTCGACGATCTGGCCTTCCTTGACGAACATTTCCGAAACGATCCCGCCCTCCAGGTTCTGGATTTTCTGGATCTTCGACGACGGAATCGCCTTGCCGTCGCCCTTGGTCACTTCGTCGATCACGGCGAAGTTGGCCCACAGCAGCAGGAACAGGAAGAAGCCGATGATTGCCCAGATGGTCAGGCGCACGACGCGCGGGGCGTCCTCGATCAACGCCTTGTTGACCTCCGGCAGCGGCTGGCCCTGCAGCGAGGCAGAACCCTTGAAGTAGCGGCGGATCGACTCTTTGACACCCGACTTAAGCAACACTGATCTGCCCCTTCTTCAACGCTTCCATCACGGCGGCTTTCGGGCCATCGGCAAGAATCTGTCCACGGTCGACCACCAGCAGGCGGTCGACCAGCGACAGCAGCGAGGCCCGGTGCGTCACCAGCACCACGGTCTTGTTTTCAACCACGGCAGCCAAGCGTTGCTTGAGGCGTTCTTCGCCGGTGTTGTCCATGGCGCTGGTCGGTTCGTCGAGCAAAAGGATCGGCGGGTTGAGCAGCAGCGCCCGCGCCAGTGCAACGTTCTGCCGCTGGCCACCGGACAGGTTCTGCCCGCGTTCACCGACTTGCAGCTCATAACCTTGCGGATGCAGGCGGGCAAATTCGTGCACGCCGGCCAGTTCGGCGGCTTGCAGCACCAGCTCGTCTTCGACGTAGCGCGCGCCGGAGATCAGGTTGTCACGCAGGGTGCCGGCCAGCAGCTGGATGTCCTGCGGCACGTAGCCGATGTTGTAGCGCAACTCGCTGACGTCGATCTGGCGGATGTCCACGCCGTCCACCAGCAACGCGCCGTCGTCCGGCTGATACAGACCCACCAGCAGTTTCGCCAGTGAGCTTTTGCCCGAACCGCTGCGGCCGATGATGCCGATCTTCTCGCCGGGACGGATGACCAGGTTAATGTTCTTCAGCGCCGGGTTCTGTTGTTCCGGGTAAGTGAAGTTCAGCTGACGGCACTCAATCGCGCCCTGCAACACCTTGCGGCTCAGCGGACGCTCTTCGAAATTGCGCTCCTGCGGCAGCTCCATCATCTGGTCAACCGACGTCATGGTCACCCGCGCCTGCTGATAACGCGTCAGCAAACCAGACAGCGACGCCAGCGGGCTGAGCGCGCGGCCGCTGAGCATGTAGCAGGCAATCAGACCGCCCATGCTCAGGTTGCCGGCGATGATCTGGTACACGCCGAAGACGATCATGATCACCCCGGCCAGTTGCTGGATCAGCAGAGTGATGTTCATCGCCAGACCGGAGAGCATTTTCACTCGCAGCTCGAGGCGGCTGAGGGTGCCGATGGTCTGTTCCCACTGATACTGGCGTTCGCTTTCGGCGTTGTTGACCTTGACCGCGTCGAGGCCGGCGAGGGTTTCGATCAGGCTCGACTGCCGCTCGGCGCCGAGGGCCATGGTGCGCTCCATGGTCGCGACCAGCGGCTTCTGCAGCGCGTAACCGATCAACAAGGCAATCGGGAACGCCAGCACCGGAATCCACACCAGATGCCCGCCGAGAATCGCGATGACGATGAAGATCAGAATGGTGAACGGCAGGTCGATCAGGCTGGTCAGGGTCAGCGAGGCGAGAAAGTCGCGCAGGCTCTGAAACTCATGGATGTTCTGCGCAAAACTGCCGACCCGCGCCGGACGGTATTTCATGGCCATGCCGACGATGCGTTCGAACAGCGTCGCGGAGATGATCAGGTCGGTTTTCTTGCCGGCCAGATCCAGGCACAGACTGCGCAGGCTCTTGAGAATCAGATCGAAAATGTAGGCACCGGTGATGCCCAGCGCCAGCACCCACAGGGTCGCTTCGGCCTGGTTCGGCACCACGCGGTCGTAGACGTTCATCACGAACAGCGGCGCGGCCATGGCGATGATGTTGATCAGGAAACTCGCGGCGATCGCATCGGCGTACAGCCAGCGCGAGCGCTTGAGGGTGTCGCGGAACCACGAGCGCGCTCGCGGGATCAGCGTGCCGTGGTTGACGTCGAATTTGTGCTGCGGCTGGGCGAAGAACACTTTGCCGGTGTAGTCATCGGCCAGCAGTTCGCGGCTGACCACCGATTCGCCGCCATCGCTTTCGCTGAGCAGCACCCGGGCTTCGTTGTCACCTTGCCAGCCGAGCAGGACGGCGCTGCGGCCATCCTTGAGCAGCAACAGCGCCGGCATGGCAATCGCCGGAATCTCTTCCAGCTTGCGTTGCAGCACCCGACCCTGCAGCCCGGCGCGAGCCGCTGCGCGGGGCAGCAACTCGACGCTCAGGCGCTGCTTGGGCAGCGGCAGACCGGTGGTGAGCATCGCCGCACTGGCCGGCTTCTGGTGCAACATGCATAGAGCGAGCAGACCATCCAGTAACGGATCGTCGTGCATCGCGCGCGGATCATGAATGAGTTGAACTCGACTGACTTCTGATTCCACGCTCGGCACTCTTGGCTAACAATTGAACAATGAAGGTTCTGCTCAATTCATACCGGGCAGTTGGACCTTCGGCTTCACATCGTTCTGCACGACGGATGCCAACGGCGCGACCACTCCCTGGCTCTTGAGCAACTCGCCCATGGTCGCCTTGATTCGATACTGAGTAAATAACTGAATGT
>NZ_JABULD010000282.1:0-3147 GCF_014060985.1 Pseudomonas sp. MD195_PC81_125 | reverse complement strand
GCACGACATCCTGCGTCTGCTGGGTGTGAGCGCGCTGGCCAAGTACATCGTGAACGAGATCCAGGACGTTTACCGTCTGCAAGGCGTGAAGATCAACGATAAGCACATCGAGACCATCCTGCGTCAGATGCTGCGTAAAGTTGAGATCTCCGAGTCCGGCGATTCCAGCTTCATCAAGGGCGACCAGATGGAACTGACTCACGTACTGGTAGAGAACGAGCGTCTGAACGCGGAAGACAAGTTTGTCTCCAAGTTCACCCGCGTTCTGCTGGGTATCACCAAGGCGTCGTTGTCGACCGAATCGTTCATCTCGGCGGCTTCCTTCCAGGAAACCACCCGCGTACTGACCGAAGCGGCAGTCACCGGCAAGCGCGACTACCTGCGCGGCCTGAAAGAAAACGTGGTCGTGGGTCGTCTGATCCCGGCCGGTACCGGTCTGGCTTATCACAGCGAGCGCAAGCGTCGTCGTGATGCAGACAAGCCGTTGCGCGTAAGCGCCAGTGAAGTGGAAGCTGCACTGACCGAAGCGCTGAACTCGAGCGGTAACTGAGTTCTGCGGTAAATAAGCTGAGGCCCTGATCGCTCCGTTCGTCGAATCGAGACAAATTGTCAAGGTTCGACGGGCGGGGTGGTCGGGGCCTTGCCTTGACTGGGGGCAAGATCCTCTTTAGACTCTTGATCCCCTAAATTTGGCGGGAATCCGTTCCTGTCATTTTGCTTTTCTTGCAAGACAATAGCGTCGCAAGACAACAGTGGAGCTAGTAGATGGCAACTATCAACCAGCTGGTACGTCAGCCGCGTAAGCGTATCGTCGAGAAATCCGACGTACCTGCGCTGCAGAACTGCCCGCAACGTCGTGGCGTGTGCACCCGTGTGTACACCACTACGCCGAAAAAACCTAACTCGGCACTGCGTAAAGTATGCCGTGTGCGTCTGACCAACGGTTTCGAGGTTTCCTCGTACATCGGTGGTGAAGGCCACAACCTGCAAGAGCACAGCGTGGTACTGATCCGCGGCGGTCGTGTAAAAGACTTGCCAGGTGTTCGTTACCACACCGTTCGCGGCTCCTTGGATACTTCCGGCGTTAAAGGCCGTAACCAGGGTCGTTCGAAGTACGGTACCAAGCGTCCGAAGTAATCGGCCGTTTTGCAGATTTTCATTTTATTGAGTCGATAAGAGTAAGGTCGGGCTTGCATCCACTGGATCTGTCCCGAACTAACCTGAAGACCGCTTGAGGGCTTATCATGCCAAGACGTCGCGTAGCAGCAAAGCGTGAGATTCTGGACGATCCGAAATACGGAAGCCAGATCCTCGCCAAATTCATGAACCACGTTATGGAAAGCGGCAAGAAAGCCGTTGCCGAGCGTATCGTTTATGGTGCCCTGGAAACCGTGAAGGCTCGTAAGGCCGGCACCGATCCCCTGGAACTCTTCGAAAAAGCACTCGACGCCATCGCTCCGCTGGTCGAAGTGAAGTCGCGCCGCGTTGGTGGTGCTACTTACCAGGTCCCGGTCGAGGTTCGTCCTTCCCGCCGTAACGCTCTGGCAATGCGCTGGTTGGTAGACTTCGCACGTAAGCGTGGCGAGAAGTCTATGGCTCTGCGCTTGGCTGGCGAACTGCTGGATGCTGCTGAAGGTAAAGGTGCTGCTGTTAAGAAGCGTGAAGACGTGCACCGTATGGCCGAAGCCAACAAAGCTTTCTCGCACTACCGCTTCTAATTTTAGCTTCACTAATTTTGCGAGGGCTTTATGGCTCGTACTACTCCGATTAGTCGCTACCGTAACATCGGTATCGTCGCTCACGTGGATGCTGGTAAAACCACCACCACCGAGCGCGTCCTTTTTTACACTGGCAAAAGTCACAAAATGGGCGAGGTGCATGACGGCGCCGCGACCACAGACTGGATGGTGCAGGAGCAGGAGCGTGGTATTACCATTACTTCTGCTGCCATCACCGCCTTCTGGAAAGGTTCCGAGAAGCAGTATCCTCACGAACACCGCTTCAACGTCATCGATACCCCGGGCCACGTAGACTTCACCATTGAAGTTGAGCGTTCCCTGCGCGTACTCGACGGCGCTGTGGTTGTATTCTGCGGTACCTCGGGTGTTGAGCCTCAGTCGGAAACCGTATGGCGTCAAGCCAACAAATACGGCGTTCCACGTCTTGTTTACGTAAACAAGATGGACCGTGCTGGTGCCAACTTCCTGCGCGTGATCGGTCAGATCAAACAGCGTCTGGGTCACACTCCGGTGCCGATCCAGCTGGCTATCGGTTCGGAAGACAACTTCCAGGGCCAGATCGACCTGATCAACATGCAGGCTGTTTACTGGAACGACTCTGACAAGGGTATGGTTCCTGTTCGCAAGGAAATCCCTGCGGACATGCTCGAGCTGGCTACTGAGTGGCGCAGCAACATGGTTGAGGCTGCGGCCGAAGCCAGTGAAGAGCTGATGAACAAGTACCTGGAAGGTGAAGAGCTGTCGATCGAAGAGATCAAGGCTGCTCTGCGTCAGCGCACTATCGCTGGCGAAATCGTTCTGGCTGTGTGCGGTTCTTCGTTCAAGAACAAGGGCGTTCCCCTGGTTCTCGACGCCGTTATCGACTTCCTGCCTGCTCCAACCGACATTCCTGCGATCAAGGGCTCCAACCCTGATAACGAGGAAGAGGAAATGGAGCGTCACGCAAGTGACGACGAGCCGTTCGCGGCACTGGCGTTCAAAATCGCTACTGACCCATTCGTGGGTACCTTGACCTTCGTCCGTGTTTACTCGGGCGTGTTGAACTCCGGCGACGGTGTGATCAACTCGGTTAAAGGCAAGAAAGAGCGCGTGGGGCGTATGGTGCAAATGCACGCAAACGCCCGTGAAGAGATCAAGGAAGTGCGCGCTGGCGACATCGCGGCCCTGATCGGCATGAAGGACGTCACCACTGGTGAAACCCTCTGCAACGCTGACAAGCCAATCATCCTGGTTCGTATGGACTTCCCGGAGCCGGTTATTTCGGTTGCCGTAGAGCCTAAGACCAAGGATGACCAGGAAAAAATGGGTATCGCACTGGGCAAGCTGGCTCAGGAAGACCCGTCTTTCCGCGTTAAGACTGATGAAGAGACTGGTCAGACGATCATCTCCGGCATGGGCGAGTTGCACC
>NZ_JABULD010000099.1:0-39489 GCF_014060985.1 Pseudomonas sp. MD195_PC81_125 | reverse complement strand
AAGAGGCCGGCACATCCGACATGGAAGTTGGCTGACAGACCGCCTTCGCGAGCAGGCTCGCTCCCACAGGGGTCAGGTGTATGCCGCACGGATGGCGAGCAGCAGGAGGAAATGCAGGGGATAGAGCGCATACGCCCAGCGGCGCATGGGCAATGGATGAAGGGATCCGGCATGTCGCAACAAGACTATCCCGAGCAATGGCGCAATCAGACACGCCGCGATACCAAACACCGCCACGTAATTGCCTAACTCCGCCGCCTCATACAGCACCCGCCACTGATTGCCCGCCAGACACACCAGCCCCGGCAGCACGCCAAAATACCAGGGACGACGGATCACCCACAGCAGCGCCAGCGGCAACAGCACGCCAAACATGCCGAACATCAGCCACTGCGCAAACAACGCCGCCAGCAGCAAGGCGCCCACGCCCAAAAGCCGCGACAACAACGTACGATCCTGCCAGCCCCGCGCCACCAGCAACCCGAGCGCCAGGGTGGGCAGCACGTTCAAGGTGTCGGGATCGGGAATGTACAAGCGGTAAGGAATTTCGCTGACCAGACTGAACAGCAGCAACCAGCCCAGATAGCGCCACTCGGTCTTCTGTGCACCGGCGCGGGCCAGGTTCGCCGCCATCGCCAGACAGAACCACGGGAATGCCATGCGTCCCGGCACATACAGCCAATCGGCGCTGATCCCGACATATCGCAGGTGATCGACCAGCATGCTCAGCAGCGCCAGCCACTTGAGCAGATCGAGTGCGCCGTCGCGCTGGCTCAGGTGCATAATCGGCTCGCATCCTTGTAAAGTTCTGACAGCGACATCCCGTGTGCTCCCCGGAAGATCTTCGGTAAAGTGCGCACCCTCATTGACCACGAGCCTTCACAAGAGTCTCGACCACGGAAGCCGGCCATGACCGACAAGAGCCAACAATTCGCCAGCGACAACTACTCCGGTATCTGCCCTGAAGCCTGGGCTGCCATGGAACAGGCCAACCACGGCCACCAGCGCGCTTATGGCGACGATGAATGGACCGCACGCGCGGCCGACCATTTCCGCAAGCTGTTCGAAACCGACTGCGAAGTGTTCTTCGCCTTCAACGGCACCGCCGCCAACTCGCTCGCGCTGTCGTCGCTGTGCCAGAGTTACCACAGCGTGATCTGCTCGGAAACCGCCCACGTCGAAACCGACGAATGCGGCGCCCCGGAATTCTTCTCCAACGGCTCGAAACTGCTGATCGCCGGTACCGAAAACGGCAAGATCACCCCCGCAGTCGATCCGCGAAGTCGCGCTCAAGCGCCAGGACATCCACTACCCGAAACCACGGGTCGTGACCCTGACCCAGGCCACCGAAGTCGGCAGCGTCTACACCCCGGAAGAAGTCCGCGCCATCAGCGCCACCTGCAAGGAGCTGGGCCTGCACCTGCACATGGACGGCGCGCGCTTCTCCAACGCCTGCGCGTTCCTCGGCTGCTCGCCAGCCGACCTGACCTGGAAAGCAGGTGTCGATGTGCTGTGCTTCGGCGGCACCAAAAACGGCATGGCGGTGGGTGAGGCAATCCTGTTCTTCAACCACAAACTGGCCGAAGACTTCGATTACCGCTGCAAACAGGCCGGGCAACTGGCGTCGAAAATGCGTTTCCTGTCGGCACCGTGGGTCGGCATCCTCGAAAACGACGCCTGGCTCAAATACGCCCGCCACGCCAACCACTGCGCGCAATTGCTGGCCGAGCTGGTCAGCGACATCCCGGGCGTGGAACTGATGTTCCCGGTGCAGGCCAACGGCGTGTTCCTGCAACTCTCGGAACCGGCCATCGCCGCGCTGACCGCCAAGAACTGGCGCTTCTACACCTTCATCGGCAAGGGCGGCGCGCGTTTCATGTGCTCGTGGGACACCGAAGAAGAACGTGTGCGCGAACTGGCGCGCGATATCCGCGAAGTGATGTCCGCCTGATTCTTCCTCTGTAGGAGCTGCCGCAGGCTGCGATCTTTTTGATCTTGATCTTAAAATCAAAAGTCAAAAAGATCGTCCGATCGCGGCCCGAGCCTGCGGCAGCTCCTACAAGGCGTCGGGTTAAGTTCAGAACCTGGTCTGCACCGCCAATTCAAAGGTGCGCGGCGTACCCAGATAGTAAGCCGGCGACACATGCGCAAACTCGGCATACACCTCATTGGTCAGGTTACGCACTCGCCCGGTAACGGTGGTATGCGAGTCGACCTTGTAGCTGAGGAAGCTGCCGAACAGTGTGTACGAAGGCACAGTCATGGTGTTCGCCGTGTCCGCATACACCGACGCCACATACCGCGCATCGACCCCACCTTGCCATTGCGGCGAAAAATCATAAGTCAGCCATAGATTGCCGACCCGATCCGGGACGTTGGTCGGTGTGTTGCCCTTGCGTGAAACCACCACGCCAGCGGCGTTCTTTTCGGTGAAGTCATCGTACTGCGCATCGACCCAGGCGAAGTTGCCTTCGGCCAACAGCTTGTCGGTAATCCGCAGGGAACTGGCGATCTCGATGCCCTTCGAGGTTTGCTGACCGACCGGGATGCTGCTGGTCGGGTCCAGCGGATCAGTTACAGCGAAGTCTTTGCGTTCGATGGTGTAGGCGGCAACCGTCGCCGCGCCACGTCCATTGAGGTAGTCGAACTTGCTGCCGATTTCCCACTGTTTACCGGTTGAAACATCGAAGTCCTGCGTGCCGTTCGGTTGTTCGGCGGCGGTGCTGTATTGCACGTAGACGTTGGCCGACGGGATGAACTGATAGGTCAGGCCAACGCGCCCGGTGACCGGCTCCCAGCTGCGTTTGAGGTGCTTGGGATTGGTGGCCGTCACCGTGCGATGGTTGGTCACGTCGAGGTCGATGTCGTCGTAGCGCAGGCCGGTGAGCAGCGCCAGTTTGTCGGTCAGGGCCAGACGGTTTTCCGCGAATAGCGCTTTGGTCGTGACTTCGTTGGTCTTGTCGCTGATCAGCGCCGGGTTGGTGCCGGGAATATCGTAGAAATGCCCCGGGCGGTAGTTGTTCGGATCGACGGTGCTCGCGCCTTTGATATTCAGCGGCGAGTTGGTGGTCTGGTTGACCTTGTACTCGAAACCACCGGACCACGTCGTGTCGAGACCGAAAAACCTGTTGTCGTGGCGCAGTTCGAATTGGTTGCCGTTCTGCTCACCCTGATGCCGCACCTGATAGGCAGTGGAACGGTTTACCGCGCTGTTGTCGGCGTTGTACTGATAGGTTTCGAGGTTGCGGTAGTCGCGCTGGCTGTCGAGGTGATACAGCGTGTTGCGCAGGGTGGTGCTGTCGTTGACCCGGTAGTCGATAATCGAGCGCACCCAGATCGTGCGCTGTTCGTAGCGCCCGTCCTCGACGTTGTAGTTGTTGAAGCGGTTGTGTTTGTCGATCTTCAACTCGCCGGCCTTGGGGTTGAGCACCGGCGTGCCCCAGTACGGGCTGTCTTCGTGTTCGTCTTGATATTCCAAGGCCAGCGTGTGCGACAGATCCGGCGTAAGGTCGCTGAGCAACGAAAAACGCCACGCTCCAGGCATCGCGTTCCTGGCGGTCAATGTAGCCGTTGCTGGTGTTGTGGCTGACATCAAGGCGCGCATAGTGCTGCACGTCGGCGCTCGGTTCGGTCAGCGCATGGTTGAGGCCGAACGCGGTTTCGGTGGTGTCGTAGCTGCCGTAGCTGATGCGACCTTCAGCGGCTTGTTCGTCGCGGGTTGCCAGTCTGGTCACGTAGTTCAGCGAGCCGCCGACCGAGCCTGCGCCGTTGATCAGCGACGACGGGCCGCCCACCAGTTCGACCCGATCATAGATCCACGCATCCACCGGCCGGGCGAGGCCGCCGGAGACGTTGATGCCGTTGAACATCTGGGTGATCTGGCTGCTGGTGAAACCACGGTAGGAGACGAATCCGCCAAAGCCAGGCGGCGCACTGGCATTGACCCCGGGCAGGGTGTTGGCGGCGTCCTGGAAGTTCTGCGCGCCGTGGCGTTCGATGTCGTTGCGATTGGCGATGGCCACCGAAGCCGGTGTGTCGCGCACGCTGAGGCCGAGGCGCGAAGCCATGCCGCTGGATTGCTCTAGGCTCAGGCCTGGTTCGCTGGTGGATTCGCCGTCGATGGTGATCGGCGCCAGATCCACGGAGGATTGCGCCCAGGCGTTAAGGGACAGGCAGCCGCACAGGCTGGCCAGCAGAGGAATATGTTTCATCGTTGAATCCTGAATGCTTGTCTGGGAATCAGCGCACAGGCGAACGCCGCGCGTTGGCGCAGTGGGCTGACAAATCAAAAAAACAAAGACACTCAGGCGAGCGGCGGGGCGCGAGGGTTGGCCGAGGGCCAGGTGAAGCGGGCAGGGAGGTCGGCGCTGACGATGGGCGCCAGCGGCGGGCCTGTGTTGCTCGGGCAGCACCGCAAGGGTCAGGCTGGAGTTGAATGCCGGGCCCATGCCGCCGCCGACCGAGCACAGCGGACAGCCAAACGCCTTGGACAGGGTCGGCAATGGTTCTTCGCTGGGATTGCTGCTCAGCGGCGCTTGGGTGGCCGGGTCGACCGTACAGAATTGGCCGCCGATGCCGTTGAGCTGCATCCCGACCATTTGCCCGTGACCGATGCTGCAGGCGAACACGTTGAACAGGACGCAGCAATAAAGCATCCAGGCCAGCAGTGAGCGATCGGAACGGGTGAATTTCATGGGGCGGCACTTTACCGTACCGCCGATCGGTCGTGCACTTCAAAAAATGCCGACTAGGATGTTTTGTTCAAATCCCCAGAAAGGATTCTCGACCATGACCTTTGTGTTGGCTCAATGGCTGGTGACGATATTTGCGGCAATCGCCCTGGTACACGTGTACTGGGCGCTGGGTGGGCAATGGGCGGCGGTGGCGGCGGTACCGCAAGTCCCGGTGCAAGGACTGGTGGCGACGGTGCGACCGGCATTCAAACCGTCTGGCTGGATCACCCTGTTGGTGGCGGCGGCGTTATTGGTGATCGCCGCGCTAGTGTGCATGCGGGTCGGCTGGGGCATGCCGCCGGTGCATCACAAGGCGCTGCAGTGGGTGATCAGTGCGATTGCGTTACTGATGTTTGCCCGGGCGATCGGCGATTCGCATCTGGTGGGTTTTTTCAAGGAAGTGAAGGGGTCGCGATTTGCGCGGCTGGATACCTGGGTGTATTCACCGCTGTGTCTGTTGCTGGGGGCGGGATTGTTGGCGGTGGCTTGGGTCTGACTCGGCTCATGTGTTGGCAGTACCGGCCTCTTCGCGGGCAAGCCCGCTCCCACAGTGATTGTGGGTGTTCACAAGTAATGGACTCCACCCAAAACCCTGTGGGAGCGGGCTTGCCCGCGAAGAGGCCTGCCCAGACACCGCCGAATTAACTACCACTCTCGGACCTGCGGCTGCTGACCTCAGCCGGCACATCATCCCCGGCCATGCGCTTGCGGAACAACGCCGCCCGCGCCAGCAGCAACGTGGTCACCGGCACAGTAATCGCCAGCAGGATCGGAATCAGCCAGGCATGCATCACCGGCCCGGACTTGAGTGCCGAGAAGCAGATGATCGACGCCAGCGCCACGCACCACGCGCCCAACGTCGAGGCCAGCGCCGGTGGATGCATGCGCTGGAAGTAATCCTTCATGCGCAGCAAGCCGGCTGCGCCAAGCAGCGCAAACACCCCGCTGAGCACCAGTAGAATCGCCACCGGAATCTCGACCCACAACGACAATTGCGCAGTCATTCGATCACCTCGCCACGCAGCAGGAATTTCGCCAGGGCAAATGAACCGACGAAGCCGAACAGCGCGATCAGCAGCGCTGCCTCGAAGTAAGTGTCACTGGAATAACGAATGCCCAGCGTCAGCATCATCAGCATGGCGACGATGTACAGATAGTCCAGTGCCAGGACTCGATCCTGCGCCGACGGCCCCTTGAACAGGCGGATCAGGGTCAGGACCATCGCCAGCGAGAACAGGAACAGCGTCAGCAGAATCGCGTTCGACAGCAACGGGCTCATTCGAAAATCTCCATCAACGGCTGCTCGTAGGCAGTCTTGAAGTGGTGGATGAAGTGCGCCTCGTCATCCAGATCCCAGACGTGTAGCAGCAGAATGCTGCGATCCAGTGCCAGCTCCGACCACACGGTGCCCGGCACCACGGTGCAGATCATCGCCAGCGCGGCCAGACCGTTGGCGTCGCGCAGGTCCAGCGGCACTTTGACGAAGCGTGAGCGTGGCGGTCGGCGACCGGCGTTGAGCACGCCCCAGGCGACGATCAGGTTGGAGAGGATCACGTCACGGCCGACCATCACGAACAGACGCAGGATGGTCAGCGGGCGGCGAATGCGCACCTGTTTCGGGCGCAGCTTGCGCATCATCAACGGTGCGGCGAACCCGAGTATCGCGCCGAGCAGCAGGTTGCCCGGGCTGACGGAGAGATTGAGTGTCAGCCACAAAACCCATAACGCCAGTGACAGCAGCGGAGCCGGGAACACGCGCTTCATGGCTGCACCTCCAGCATCGCGGCTTTGGCTTCCGGACTTGGTACGGCGCGGGTGCCGAGCACGGCCATCACGTATTGCTGCGGGTTGTTCAGCGCGTCGGCGGTGGCCTGGGTATAGCGCAGCAGCGGTTCGGCCTTGAAGGTCAGGGCGATGCTCAGCCCCAGCAACAGGAAAACCGGCGCACATTCGAGTTTGCGCAGCAGCGGTGACGGACGCTCTTCAGGGGTCCAGAAACGCTGGACGCCCATGCGCGCGAACGCCATCAGAGAGGCCAGCCCGGAGAGGATCAGCAGCGCCAGCAACGCCCAGGACGCGTTGGAAATCGGCGCTTCATCGCCCAGCCCCAGTGGATTGAGCAGCGCACCGATCAGACTGAGCTTACCGATGAACCCGGACAGCGGCGGCATGCCGATGATCAGCAGGGCGCAGGCAATGAAGCTCAGGCCGAGAAACGCCATGGTCCACGGAATGACCTGGCCGACCACGGCTTTCTGCTCGTCATCGAGGTTGATGCCCTTGGGCGGTTGCAGGGATTCCTGCGGACGCGGCAGCAGTTCGCTTTCATCCTCCAGCGGGATTTCGTTGGCCGAACGCGAACGCTCGATCAACTCCGCCAGCAGGAACAGCGCACTCAGGGCCAGGGTCGAGCTGACCAGATAGAACAGCGCCGCGCCGATCAGGTTCGGCTGGGCGAAACCCACCGCCGACAGCAGAATCCCCGCCGACACCAGAATGCTCAGGCTGGCCATGCGCTCCAGGCGTTGCGCAGCCAGAATCGCCAGCGCGGCGCAGGCGATGGTCGCCATGCCGCCGTAGATCAGCCAGTCGCCGCCGAAGAACGCCGATGCCCCGGCCTGGCCGGAGAACAGCAGCGTCCACAGGCGCAGCAGGGTGTAGACGCCGACCTTGGTCATGATCGCGAACATCGCCGCGACCGGTGCGCTGGCCGAGGAGTAGGCCGGCACCAGCCAGAAGTTCAGTGGCCACATGCCGGCCTTGGCCAGAAACGCCACCGCAAGAATCCCCGCGCCAGCATGCAGCAAGCCACGGTCGGCTTCCGGCACCAGCGGAATCTTCAGCGCCAGATCGGCCATGTTCAAGGTGCCGGTGACGCCATAGATCAGCGCCGCGCCAATCAGGAACAGCGACGAGGCCAGGAGGTTGATCGAGATGTAATGCAGGCCCGACGATACCCGCGCCCGACCCGAGCCGTGCAGCAACAGGCCATATGAGGCCGCGAGCAGCACTTCGAAGAACACGAACAGGTTGAACAGGTCGGCGGTGAGGAACGCGCCGTACAGGCCCATCAGCTGAATCTGGAACAACGCGTGGAAGCTCGAGCCCGCGCCGTCCCAGCGCGCCATGGCGAACAGCAGGGCGCTGACGCCGATGATCCCGGTCAGCACCAGCATCAATGCCGACAGGCGATCGACCACCAGCACGATGCCGAACGGCGCCTGCCAGTTGCCCGGCAGGTACACGCCGATGGAGCCGGGCACCCCGGTGGTTTGCGTCCATTGCAGCAGCATCACCGAAATGAACAGGCCGACGAGGCTGGAGAACAGGTTGATTTTCGCCTTCAGCGGCCGGTGCTTCTCGCCGAGCATCAGCATGATGGCGGCGGTCAGCAGCGGCAGCAGGATCGGTGCGGCGATCAGGTGAGTCATCGCCATCATTCCTTGGGCTCCCGGCCGTCGACGTGGTCAGTGCCGGTCAGGCCCCGCGATGCCAGCAACACCACCAGGAACAGCGCGGTCATGGCAAAGCTGATGACGATTGCAGTCAGCACCAGCGCCTGCGGCAGCGGATCGGTGTAATGCAGCAAGTCCTGGGTCACGCCGTCCTTGATCACCGGCTCTTTACCGATGAACAGGCTGCCCATGCTGAAGATGAACAGGTTGACCGCGTAGGACAACAGGCACAGGCCCATGACCACCTGGAACGTCCGTGGCCGTAGCACCAGCCACACGCCGGACGCGGCGAGGACGCCGATGGCGATTGCGATGACTTCTTCCATCAGACGGCTCCTTTGCTGGCGACGGACTTGGGCAGCGACGCGGTCTTGTGACCACGCACCGATTGGTGGGCGAGAGCGGTGAGGATCAGCAGCGTCGAGCCCACGACCACGGCGTAAACGCCAATGTCAAAGAACAGCGCGCTGGCGATATGGATGTCGCCCAGCAGCGGCAAGGCGAAATGCCAGGTGTGGGTGGTCAGGAACGGATAACCGACCGCCATCGCGCCGAGACCGGTGGCGGTGGCGAACAGCAGCCCGGTGCCCATCCAGCGCAGCGGTCGCAGGCTCATTTGCGCCTCGACCCACTGCGTCCCGGCGACCATGTATTGCAGGATGAACGCCACCGACATCACCAGCCCGGCAACGAAACCGCCGCCCGGCTGGTTGTGGCCGCGCATGAACAGATAGCACGACACCACCAGCGCAATCGGCAGCAACAGGCGCACCAGCACCGCCGGCACCATCATGAAGCCGAGCGCGGTATCGCTGGCGCTGCGCGGGTTGACCAGATCGGTGACCACGTCCGGCGCGAGCAGGCGTTGCTGCGCCGGCAGTTGCAGGCTTTCTTTCGGCGGGCGGAAACGCCGGAGCAGGGCGAACACGGTCAACGCCACGGCCACCAGCACGGTGATTTCACCCAAGGTATCGAAGCCACGGAAGTCCACCAGCATCACGTTGACCACGTTGCTGCCACCGCCTTCGGGCATGGCCCGGCTGAGGTAGAACGAGGAAATGTCGTTGGGCGTCTGCCGCGTCAGCATCGCGTAGGACAGCAGCGCCATGCCGGCGCCGACCGCAATCGACAACAGCAAGTCGCGCAGGCGCCTCACCCGGGCCTTGCGCAGGCTCGACGGCAGTGGCGAGACTTCTTCGATGCGTCGCGGCAACCAGCGCAGGCCGAGCAGGATCAGCACCGTGGTCACCACTTCCACCGCCAGTTGCGTCAGGGCCAGATCCGGCGCCGAGAACCAGACGAAGGTCACGCAGGTCATCAGCCCGCAGACGCTGACCATGGTCAGGGCGGCGAGACGGTGATACTTGGCTTGCCATGCGGCGCCGAGGGCGCAGGCAATCGCCAGCAGCCACAGGGTGACGAACACGATGGAGCCCGGAATCTTCGGCCGGTCGCCCCAGCTCAGCTGGCTGTGCAGCATCGGGATCAGGCCGGCGAGCACTGCCGCCAATACCATCAGGAACAGTTGCATCTGCAGGCGGCGGGTGCCGAGTCGACGTTCTACCCGGCGGGCCATGCGCATCATCAGCACCAGACTGCGCTCGAACAGCCGCTTGCCGTTGAAGCGACCTACCAGCGGCGGGTATTTGAAGCGGCCACGCTTGAGCTGATTGCGCAGCAGTAGATAGACCACGATGCCGCCGGACATGGCGATCAGGCTCATGATCATCGGCGCATTCAGACCGTGCCAGATGGCCAGGCTGTACTCGGGCAGCGTTCCACCCACTACCGGCAGTGCGGCGGCCGCGAGCAGCGGACCGACCACTTGCGCCGGGAAAATCCCGACGATCAGGCAGGTGAACACCAGCAGCTCGACCGGCGCTCGCATCCAGCGCGGCGGTTCGTGCGGGGTGTGCGGCAGGTCCGTGGCCGTCGGGCCGAAGAACACGTCGACGGTAAAGCGCAGCGAGTAGGCGACGCTGAAGGTGCCGGCGATGGTTGCGACGATCGGCAGGGCCGCTTCGACCCACGCGGTGGCATTGATGAAAACGGTTTCGGCGAAAGAACATTTCTTTTCGACAGGAAGCCGTTGAGCAGCGGTACGCCGGCCATCGACGCGCTGGCAACCATCGCCAGGGTCGCGGTGAACGGAATCAGTTTGATCAGGCCGCTGAGCTTGCGAATGTCTCGGGTGCCGCTTTCGTGGTCGATGATCCCGGCGGCCATGAACAGCGAGGCCTTGAAGGTCGCGTGGTTGAGAATGTGGAACACCGCGGCGACCGCCGCCAGCGGGCTGTTGAGGCCCAGCAGCAAGGTGATCAGGCCCAGATGACTGATGGTCGAGTAGGCCAGCAGACCCTTGAGGTCGTTCTGGAACATCGCGCAGTAGGCGCCGAGCAACAGCGTACATGCGCCGGCGCCGCTGACGATGTAGAACCATTCTTCACTGCCGGACAGCGACGGCCACAGGCGTGCGAGCAGAAATACCCCGGCCTTGACCATGGTCGCCGAGTGCAGATAAGCCGAAACCGGAGTGGGCGCCGCCATGGCGTGCGGCAGCCAGAAGTGGAAAGGGAACTGAGCGCTTTTGCTGAGGGCGCCGATAAGGATGAGGGGAAGCAGGATGGGGTAGAGGGCATGTGCGCGAATCTGATCGCCGGCGGCCAGGACCTTGTCCAGGTCATAGCTGCCGACGACATGGCCGAGGATCATGACCCCCGCCAGCAGGCATAGTCCTCCGGCGCCGGTGACCATCAGCGCCATATAGGCGCCACGCCGGGCATCGGAGCGGTGGTGCCAGTAGCCGATCAGCAGGAACGAGAAGAGGCTGGTCAGCTCCCAGAAGAACACGATCTGGATCAGGTTGCCGGAGATCACCAGACCGAGCATGGCGCCCATGAACGCCAGGAAGAAGGCGAAGAAGCGTGGCACCGGGTCGTCCGGCGACATGTAATAACGCGCATATAAAGAGACGAGGGCGCCGATGCCCAGCACCAGCAGCGAGAACAGCCAGGCGAAACCGTCCATACGCAGGACGAAGTTCAAACCGAGGCTGGGCAGCCACATGAATTCTTCACGGATCACGCCGCCGTGGGCGATTTGCGGGTACAACAGCGCGACCTGCACGGTGCCGATCAGAGCGACCAGACCTGCCAACAGGGATTCGGTATTACGCGCATTGTGTGGCAGCACCGCTGCCAGACAGCTGCCAATGAATGGCAGAAGCAGTAGAACTATCAGGGACATAGGCTTCTAATCTGCGGAAGTTTGTGAAGCATCATACGTGCCAGCTCCCTGATTACCAAACGCCAGGATGTCTCAGAATCCTACAAAGTAGTCTGAAAAAAATTGGTTTGGCTTTGTTTCAGGGGCGAAAAGATCGCAGCCTGCGGCAGCTCCGACATTGGAATGCATGTCCCTGTAGGAGCTGCCGCAGGATGCGATCTTTTGATCTTCGCGCTCAATTGCCGCTGTCATTCTCCAACGCACCATCAACTTCGACGTCAACCTTACCCTTGGTCTTCAACTCACTGACAATCACCGCCGCGACAATCAACCCTGCACCCACCAAGGCAATCGCCGGCAAGCGCTCCCCGGCGATCCGCCCGACGATCCCGGCCCACACCGGCTCACCGGCATAGATCAACGTTGCCCGGGTCGGCGAAACGCTTTTCTGCGCCCAGTTCATCGCCACCTGAATTGCCGCACTCGCCGCGCCGAGTCCCAGTGCGGTCACCAGCAGCGTCCAGGAAAAATCCGGAAGTGCCTCACCGGTCGGCACCACCAGCAGAAACGACAGCGCCGAGGTCGCCGCCAGTTGCACCACGGTCACCCGGCGTACATCGACCTGACCGGCATAGGTGCTGATCAGAATGATCTCGGCGGCAATCGCGATGGCGCTGATCAGCGTGGCGATTTCGCCGGGGCTGAAATTCAGCGCAGCCCCGGACGGCCCGGACAACAGCATCAACCCGGTAAACGCCAGCATGATGCCAATGCTCGGCATCAGTCCCGGCCGACGGCCCAGCACCAGCCATTGCAGCAATGGCACGAAGGGCACGTATAACGCGGTGATGAATGCCGACTGGCTGCTCGGGATCGTTTGCAGGCCAACGGTTTGCAGGCCGTAACCGAGCATGATCGCCACGCCGATGAAGGTCCCGGCCTTGAGTTCGAACAGGGTCAGGTTGCGCAAGTGGCGCCAGGAAAACAGCGCGACAATGGCGGCCGCAGCGGCAAAGCGCAGGCCGACGAAGAACATCGGGCCACTGACGGTCATGGCGTGTTGCACCAGCAGAAATGTACCGCCCCAGACCATGGTGATCAGCACCAGCACGCACTCGGCCTTGCTGAAGCGGGAGAAGCGAAGAGGGGTGGGGGAGCTGTTCACTGACGTCATGACCTTGCGCACTATAAAAGGCAGGACGCACAATGCGCCCAACGTTGCGCAGTATACTGCCCAACCCCACCGAGTGAGCAATATAGTGCACAAAGATTCCAGCCAACGGGCGTCCGTCCTGCAACACGTCAGCCACAATGTTCGGCGCCTGCGCCACGCTGCTGACATGAGCCAGACCGCGCTGGCCGAAAAGTCCGGCGTCAGTCGGCGCATGCTGGTGGCGATCGAGGCCGGGGAAAAGAATGTCAGCCTGACCACCCTCGACCGCGTCGCCGAAGCGCTCGATGTAGCCTTCAGCGACCTGATCCAGGCCCCAGACGCACGCGATACCAGTCGCATCAACGAAGTGGCGTGGGCCGGGGTGATTCCCGGGAGCAAAGCGGTGCTGCTGTCCAAGGCCACCGCCACCCGTGAAGTCGAACAATGGGAATGGTGTCTGCAACCGGGCGAGGTCTACCCGTCGCAACCCGACGCCGATGGCTGGAGTGAGCAGATCTATGTGTTCGAAGGTTGCCTGACGTTAACGGTGGGTGAAGTGACCAATACCATTGCGACTGGCGAGTTTTTCATGTTTGCCAGCAACCAGCCGCACGGCTATCGCAATGACGGGCCGGTGGCGGTGCGCTTTGTGCGCAATGTGGTGATTTGAATGAATCAGCGTGCAGACATCCTGATCATCGGCGGTGGCCTCAGCGGCACGATGCTGGCCGTGCAATTGCTGCGACTGCCCGGCCAGCGGCGGATCCTGATCATCGAACCGCGCGCCGAACTCGGCCGTGGCGAAGCCTACAGCGCCGTCGAACTGGGCCACACGCTCAACGGCAATGCGGCGCGCATGAGTGTCGACCCGGACAACCCTGATGACTTGACCCAATGGCTGACTGCGCACGTTGCCGCCGGCGGCTGGCCGGAATCTGCCGAGCAGAACGTGCCGATCAGTGAACTGTTCCCGCCGCGCGGGCTGTTTGGCGTGTATGTGCAGCAGCGCCTGGCCGAGGCGCGAGTCGCTGGTGCGCGGCACGGTTCGACCGTCGAGCACGTTCGCGCCGAAGTCGTCGATCTGCAAACCGATGCTGATTCGGTGCAACTGACCCTGAACGATGGGCAGCACCTGAACGGCGCCTTTGCTGTCCTCGCCACGGGCATGTTCCCCGCCGCGCGCACGCCGCAGAAGGATTCCAGCGGCCTGAACGCCGCTGCGCTTGATCCATGGGACGTCGCGGCCATGCGCCAGCTCGATCCGCAGTCAACCGTGCTGATCATCGGCTCCGGGCTGACCATGGTCGATGCGGTCGTCTCTCTGGAGCAGGCCGGGCATCGCGGGCCGATCGACGTGTTTTCCCGCCATGGACTGTTGCCCCATGTACGTCGGCAACCGCCGGCGTGGGTGGATTTCCTTGCGCAAGATCCGGGCATTCGCACGCCGCGACAGTTGCTGCACGAACTGCGCAGGCATTGCCTTGACGCCATTGCCCAAGGCATCGACTGGCAGGCGCCGCTGGACACCGTGCGAGCGCACATCGGCCGGCTGTGGAGTCAGGCGACTGACGTGCAGCGAAGACAATTCGTACGCCATGTGCGGCCATGGTGGGAGAGTCATCATCATCGTTCGCCACCGCTGAGTGCGGCGTTGGTTGAACGCTTGCACAACGAGGGACGGTTGCGGATTCAGGCAGCGTCGTTCAAGGGGCTTGAGCCGAGTACGCAGCAGGGTATCAGCATTCGCATTCGGCCACGCGGTGAGTCTGAGACTCGCGTGGTACACGGCGCAGCGCTGATCAATTCCAGTGGCATCGAGTATGACTGGCGGCGCGTGGCGCGACCGTTGCCGCAGCAGTTGCTGGCGCGTGGGCTGGTGCGTCCGGGGCCGTTGGCGTTGTGGATTGCAGCAGCGGTGGACGGCGCGGTGCTGAACTCCGAGGGGCAAGTCGCCAGCCGTTTGTTCGCCATGGGCCCACCGCTACGCGGAATGTGGTGGGAAAGCACGGCAGTGACGGATGTGGCGTTGCAGGCCAAGGCATTGGCGGCGCGATTGGCGGGATAAGGTGATGCTGGTCTTTCGCGAGCAAGCTCGCTCCCCCGAGGGAATCTGCCTGGAAAGACCTGTGCGCCACACAACAGATCCTGTGGGAGCGAGCTTGCTCGCGAAGAGGCCGTGCCAGTCAACATCCATGTTGCCTGACACACCGCTTTCGCGGGCAAGCCCGCTCACACATTGGGTGGCCGGAAGAGTTACGCCACCACGCGATAGCACGGCACATACGCCGCGCCGCCCGGCAGTTTCATCCGGTGCTGGGCGACGAAGGCTTTGAGCAGCGCATCGAGCGGTTGCATGATCGCTGCGTCGCCACGGATCTGGTACGGCCCGTGTTCCTCGATCAAGCGGATGCCCTTGTCCTTGACGTTGCCGGCAACGATCCCGGAGAACGCGCGGCGCAGGTTGGCGGCCAGTTCGTGGGGCGGCTGGTCGCGGTGCAGCTTGAGGTTGGCCATGTTCTCGTGGGTCGGATCGAATGGACGCTGGAAGCTTTCGTCGATCTTCAGCAGCCAGTTGAAGTGGAACGCGTCGTTGCGCTCGCGGCGGAACTGTTTCACCGCTTTGAGGCCGGCCGTCATCTGCCGGGCGACTTCGGCCGGGTCGTCGATGATGATCTCGTAGTGCTGTTTGGCCGCATCGCCCAGGGTGGCGGTGACGAAGGCATCGAGTTGTTCCAGGTACGGCGCGGCATGTTTCGGCCCGGTCAGGATTACCGGGAACGGCAGGCCCTGATTGTCCGGATGCATCAGGATACCCAGCAGGTACAGGAACTCTTCGGCGGTGCCGGCGCCGCCCGGGAAAATGATGATGCCGTGGCCGACACGCACGAACGCTTCCAGACGTTTTTCGATGTCCGGCAGGATCACCAGCTCATTGACGATCGGGTTCGGGCGCTTCAGCGGCGATGATCCCCGGCTCGGTCAGGCCAAGGTAGCGCCCACCGTGGATGCGCTGCTTGGCGTGGGCGATGGTCGCGCCCTTCATCGGGCCTTTCATTACACCGGGGCCGCAACCGGTGCAGATGTCGAGGCTGCGCAGGCCCAGTTCGTGGCCGACTTTCTTGGTGTATTTGTATTCTTCGGTGTTGATCGAGTGACCGCCCCAGCACACGACGATTTTCGGCTCGACACCCGGGCGCAAGGTGCGCGCGTTGCGCAGCAGGTGGAACACGTAGTCGCTGATGCCTTGCGAGGTGCTGAGGTCGATGCGTTGGCTGTCGAGTTCGTTTTCGGTGTAGACGATGTCGCGCAGGGCGCTGAACAGCATCTCGCGGGTGCTGGCAATCATTTCGCCGTCGACGAACGCGTCGGCCGGGGCGTTCAGCAGTTCGAGGCGCACGCCGCGATCTTGCTGGTGAATGCGGATTTCGAAGTCCTTGTAGGCTTCGAGGATGGTCTTGGCGTTGTCAACATGCGCGCCGGTGTTGAGGATGGCCAGGGCGCACTGGCGGAAGAGGGTGTAGGTGCTGCCGGATCCGGCTTCGCTCAGTTGCTGCACTTCACGTTGAGAAAGGGTTTCCAGGCTGCCTTTCGGGCTGACCGAGGCGTTGATTACGTGTCGTTGGGTCATGCAATGATCCTTAAAACGATGTCATTCCAATGGCAGGCAAATGGCATCCGAATAGTGTGTATCCATGAATGAAGATGGCACGATCTGCGCTGTACCGCCATGTCCCCGTTGGACGCTGAAAAGATGAAAAGGGCCCCCAGCATAGCTAAATCGTGCGCAGAGGCGATAATGCGCAACGAGTTTTTTCCGTTGCCCTTTTTATCGTTCAAGGAAGTCATGCCTGATGTTCGAGATCCAGCCGATGGACCCAGCAACGTTTCGCCAGCAGACCCGTCGCAGCACGCTGATCATTGCCGTGCTGTTCCTGGTGTTGGCGATGGCGCTTTCGACGGCGGCGGTGGCGCTGTTCGGTGAACCCGGCGGCGATAATCTGCGTTTCAATGTCGGGGGAGTGTTCGTCGCGTTTTCTGCTGACGGCGGCGCTGATGCGCGGGCAGTTCTGGCAGCAGCCGTGGATGGCCCCGGCGGTCTATAGCTGGCGGCTCAAGCGCAGCCTGATGAGTGTGACCAACGTGATGCATCAGGTGACAGCGGCCGTTGAACAAAACGACCCGACGGCGATGAAGGTGCTGCGTTTCTATCATCTGGGGTTGACCCAGATGCACGAACTGGACGGTAACTCCAGCGATCACGCGCAGTTGCAGCGGGAGGTCGCAGCGCACCAGGAGCGGATGCAGGCGCTGGGTCTGGAGGTCGACCAGAAGCGCCTGGATCCGGCCTGGCTGCAAGCCTTGAAACCCGCCGCGCGTTAAAACGGGATGCGGCTGGCGCGGCGCAATTTCCACGCACGGGCCAGACGCCCGTAGACCAGCAGGTTGATCACCAGCACCACGCTGCCCAGTGCCAACTGGATCTGTGGCGTCAGACCTGCGGGGTAGATGATCGGCCACACGTAGTGCTCGATGAAGCCGCCGGCGTATTCGGTCTGGCCGGCGGCGTGGCGCATCAGGTTTTCCCAGTAGGTCAGCGGACAGGTCAGGTGCAACACCTCGACTGCCACGCCCCACGCCACCGCTGGCAGATGCAGCCACATCAGGCGTGGCCATTTGAGCACCAGCAGCCCGCCGAACAGCACGAACAGAATGAATGACAGATGGAACAGCACCAGCCCGTCGGCTGCGATTCGGTACAGCATGTCGTCTCCCTGACACGGTTGTGAAGGCCTCCATGGTACGCCGACAGCGGCGCCCGGGCGTGGCGATTCAGCGCAAGTGCGCAAGATTGTTCAAGCCACGAAGGGGCATTTGCTGGCAGAGTCTGCGACCGTTTCCTCGGTTGAAGAGCGTTATGTCTGACTCACTTATGCCGCGCCGTGCGTTTCTTCGCGGCGCTGCGGCGATCATGCCGTTATCGTTGGCGACGGCGCCGTGGGGGCTGCTCGCCGGCTCCATGGCGATCGAAGCCAATCTCACACCGCTGCAGGGGCAGGGCCTGTCGAGCATTGTGTTCGCGGGCGCCGCGCAACTGGTGGCGATCGGCATGCTCAAGGGCGGTGCCGGGATTTTCTCGATTCTGCTGACCACACTGCTGCTGACCTCGCAGCACCTGTTGTACGGAATGAGCATGCGCTCGGTGATCTCGCCGCTGCCCGGGCGCTGGCGCATCGGTCTGGGCTTTTTGCTCACCGATGAACTGTTTGCCCTGACCAGCCAGCATGACCGCCAGCAGTTCAATCGCTGGTATGCCTTGGGCGTCGGTCTGACGTTCTACATCGCGTGGAACCTGTTCACACTGGCCGGCATCGTCCTGGGCAGCAGTATTCCGGGACTTGAGCATCTGGGCCTGGACTTCTCGATTGCCGCCACTTTCATCGCATTGATCACCCCGGTGGTGCGTAACGTGCCGACCGTGGTTTGCGTGGCGGTGTCGCTGTTCTGCTCGGTGCTGTTCAGCTATTGGCAATGGGGCTCGGCGCTGGTGCTGTCGGGGCTGGCCGGGATGACCGCAGGATTTGTCTGCAACAAGTTGTATCGGGGGCGCACATGATGGTCTGGGCAGTGATTGTCGGCATGGGGATTCTGGTGTTCCTCAACCGCTACGTGTTTCTCGAACC
Organism: Pseudomonas sp. MD195_PC81_125; assembly: GCF_014060985.1. Lineage (NCBI taxonomy): Bacteria > Pseudomonadati > Pseudomonadota > Gammaproteobacteria > Pseudomonadales > Pseudomonadaceae > Pseudomonas > Pseudomonas sp. MD195_PC81_125. The sequence continues at coordinate 21,242 of NZ_JABULD010000099.1, read as the reverse complement.
GCGCCTGCCATTGCGTTTGAGCAGCAACGCGCGGCAGTTTCTCGGGTTTGCCGTACCGGGAATGTTGACGGCGATCTGCGGACCAATCGTGTTCATGCCGGACAAACAATTGAATGTGCAGTGGGATAATCCGTATCTGCTGAGTTCGCTGGTTGCGATCGGCTTGGTGCTGTACACCCGCAATACGTTGCTCAGCATGCTTTTAAGCATGGCGTTTTTCTTTTTGTTGCGCTGGTGGTTGTAAGTTGACGGGGAAAAACTGTTCTACGCTTATTGGATGATTATTGTCGACGAGGCGAAGTTCACATGACGACCGAGGAAAAGCGTCCGGATGAAAACCAGGCAGTAGACGACGAAGTGGACGAACCGAGCGAAGAGGAAATCGAGCGCGAGAAACGCAAGGAACAGACGTGGAAGCACGACGATGACAAGGAGCTCACCGGGCCCGACGTGAAATTCTGACAGCCCCATGCAAAAAGCCCCGCAGCAGCGGGGCTTTTTGTTGTTTCACAGGTCTTCCAGGTGCGGGAAGTCCGGATGTGACGCCCGATAGCCCAAAGTCTTGTCGATCCACGCATTGAGCTCATTGACCATCACCGGTGGGTGGCCGGGATAGCCTTCGAGCGTGGTGCGCAGAATACGTTCGATGTCCGGCACTGAACGCAGGTTTCGGGTCTTGATGTAGTGGCCGATAAAACAGTCGAGTTGAAAGCGTTCTGTCATGGACAGATAAATACACTCCAGGCCGTTGGCCTGTTTGATTGCAAAATCGTCGCGCAACTTAGTTCTCTGCAAGGCTTGGTAAAAGTTGTAGGGGATTCCTGGTTTGTTGACTCTTTGGTCAACTGGTATGCCAATTGGAAATGCGGCGCGCATGCTATCCGTAGTGCATCTAAATGTATGTATGACGGTTGAAATGTCAGACAAGCGGTTAAATCGCTCAAACGACTGTTTTTTTGAGGCTGTTTCAGCAATGAAACACCAGCTGTAAAGATCGAGTGTCACCTGTAATCACCTGCGGCAGCTCCTACAGGGTAAACGCGTGAGATCACGGATCTTTAAGCCACTTCTTCAATCAGCCCGGCGCCCTGATTGCGCGAATTGCCGACCGCTTTGCCGACTTTGTGCCAGGCAAAGGCCTCGCTGGCTTCACCTTCGAACAGCAGCATCTGTTCGGCACGTTCCGCCGGTGTTGCCGGGTCGAGCCACTCGGCAGCCAGCTCCGGGCGGAACACCACTGGTCGGCGATCATGGATATCGAGCAGGCCGCCGACACTGTCGGCGGTGATGATCACGAAACCATCGTCGTCCCGGGCGTCGTTGCCGGGTGTCGGAAACTGGCCGATGGCCGCACAGAACACCGGCCCGTGATCGGCACGCCGGATCAGCCACGGCTGTCGGGTATTATCCGGGCCGTCGACCCATTCGAACCAGTTGTCGACCGGCACGATCAACCGATGACGCCAGATCGCCCGGAAGAAGGGGCCATGGGCGACTTTTTCTACGCGGGCGTTGATCGGCGCCGCGCGGTCCCTGGCCCAGTGCGGACGCCAGCCCCAGCGCAGGTTGTCGGCATACAGGCGTTGATCATATTGATGAAGAATGGCAAGAGACGTGGTCGGCGCCGCGTTGTAGTGTTCCAGCGCGGCGTCGCCGACGTGATTGATCAGCGCATCGGGAATGCTCAGCACCGCGACAAAGTCGTGAATGCCACGGTACTGCGAGAGTCTTCCGCACATGCGCTGAATCTCCGGTTGCACGCTTTCAGCTTAGTTGGCTCTGGCCAATCAATCCTGCGCCGCCTGACCGGTGAACGTGTCGCGCCAGACCAGCCAGCGACGCTCCAGCAGCGCGAGCACACCATCGCTGAGTTTGCCAAGCACGGCGAGCACGATGATCGCTGCCAGCACGATGTCCCGGTCGCGAGGTCTCGCGGCCGTCGCTGAGCAGATAACCGAGGCCTTTGGTCGCGGCGATCAGCTCGGCGGCCACCAGAAACATCCACGCCAGACTCATGCCGCTGCGCAGCCCGGTGAACAGGCCGGGCAGGGCGGCCGGCAACAGAATCCGCCGTACCAGTTGCAGGCGGCTGAAGCCATAGATGCGCCCGACCTCGACCAGTTTGCGATCGATGTTGCGAATCGCCGCGACCACGTTGACGTACACCGGAAAGAACGCGCCGATGGCGATCAGCACGATCTTCGAGGTTTCATCGATGCCCAGCCACAGCAGCAACAGCGGCACCCAGGCCAGACTCGGAATCGAACGCAGCGCGGCGAACGTCGGTTCCAGATACGCCTCGGCCTCACGACTGAGGCCGACCCAGGCGGCGAACACCAGTGCCAGGCTGGCGCCAATTGCAAACCCGAGCAACACGCGGATCAGGCTGGCGCCGATGTGTTTCCACAGCGCGCCTTCGGCGAGGTCGGTGAGGGTCAGGGCGATCTCGCTGGGGGCCGGCATTTGGTAGGACGGCAGCCAGCCGAGACGCACGATGAACTCCAGGACGACTACGATCAGCAGCGGCAGGGCCAGACCTTTCAGGCGCCGTCGCCATGTCGGGTTGAGGGATGACGCTCGCGGCCTCGACAAGCGCCGAGGAGGAGCGGGCAGTTCATTACTGCGAGTGGTCATACGTGGGCTCCGCTCACAGCGAATCCGCAGCGGACGCGGATGGGCTGTGAGTCTGGTCGGTTACTGGCGGGCGACGGCTTGCTGCACACCACTGTCGAGCAACTGATCGATGACTTGATCGACATTCACCCCACGCCGCACCAGTTCCTCGGACACCAGAATCGGTGCCGCCGCCTTGGACGCCTGCACGTCGTCGGCGGTCAGTTGCGGGCTGCTTAAGTCGGTGCGCGACAACTGCAGTCTGGCCACGTCCAGCGGCAGGCCGGACTCTTTGGCCAGCAACGCGGCAAACTCCTCGGGATTTTTCAGCGCCCATTCGCGCGCCTGCTCGTAGGCTTTGATCACCGTATCGATGGTGTGCGGATGCTCCTTGGCGTACTGCTCGGTGACGCTGACCACGCCATAACTGTTGAACGCCGGGTTGCGGTACAGCAGACGCGAACCGGCCTGCACCTGACTGGCGGCCATGTGCGGATCGAGTCCGGCCCAGGCGTCGACATCGCCTTTTTCCAGCGCGGTGCGCCCGTCCGGATGTTGCAGGTGCACCAGTTCCACGTCGTCTTTTTTCAGCCCGGCCTGTTGCAGGCTGCGCAGGGTGAACAGGTAGGGATCCGTGCCTTTGGTGGCGGCGATTTTCTTGCCTTTGAGGTCGGCGACGCTCTGGTACGGCGAATCCTTGCGCACCACCAGCGCAGTCCATTCGGCGCGGCTGTAAACATAGACCGATTTGATCGGGCTGCCGTTGGCGCGGCTCAGCACTGCAGCAAGGCTGGCGCTGGAGGCGAAATCGACGCCGCCGCTGTTCAGATATTCCAGCGAACGGTTACTGCCCTGGCTGAGCACCCAACTGACTTTGGTCTGCGGCAGGGCTTTTTCGAGGAAGCCAAAATGCTTGAGCACCAGGCTGACCGGTGAGTAGTAGGCGTAGTCCAGATGAACTTCGGCGGGTGCCGTTTCGGTGGCATGAGCCAGCGGTTGCAGGCTTAGCGCCATGGCGCCGGCAACCAGCAGCGTTTTGAGGCGGAAAAACGGGAAGAAGGATGTCATGGCGGCGCTCCGGCAAAGGCACTGTTTTTATGTCCAAAAATATATTTTTAGTGGCTGCTTCCTGCATGAATGGAATATTGCAGGCTCTGTGCCATGTGCGTATCAGCCAATGTTTACGGGGTTTTCGCCGGGTTTGACGGCTTTCAACTGTTGCTGGGACAACACGCTGGTATCGCACTGTTGCGCAGCGAACAGTGGGCATTCGGTGTGCTGAGCTTATGCATTAATCGAATTTAAGAAGCGCCGATCAAGAGCGTTATCGTCTATGGAAAATCCCATTGCAGGACCCGCCATGAAGCTCTCCAAATTCTTGCGTATCACACTGATTGCTGGACTGTTCAGCGCACCGCTTTCCTACGCCGCCGAGTCGTTGGTCCTGCACGTCGGTGATCAGAACTACTACAACATCCGCGCCTCCATCGAGGCCTCCGGCGTGTTGAAAGACGCGCCGTACAGCGTCGACTGGAAACATTTCCAGGCCGCTGCACCACTGGCCGAGGCGTTGCAGACCGGCTCGCTGGATCTGGGCTTTCTCGGTGATTCGGGTTTTCTGTTTCTCGCTGCCAAACAGGCGCCGGTGAAGCTGATCGGTGTGTCGCGGCAGAACCCGGACACCATCGCCTTGCTGGTGCCGAAAGATTCGCCGGTGAAAACCATCGCTGATCTGAAGGGTAAAAAAAGTCGCCTACTGGCCTGGCGCGTGGAGCCAGCAACTGACCTTGCGCGCCCTGGAGCAGGGCGGTCTGCCGGAAAATTACGTCGACTTCGTCAAGTTGATGCCGATTGATGCGGCAGCGGCATTGCCACAGGGCAGCATCGACGCGTTCCCGGTGTGGGAACCGTACATCTCCCAGCAAATCGTGTTCTCCGGTGCGCGGCCGATTCTCACCGCGAAAAACCTGATGCCGGGCCTCAGCGCGATTGCCGCGTCGGCGCCGTCGATCGATAGCAAACGTGCCGCGATTGCCGATTTTCTCGGGCGTTTGAAACGGGCGCGGGCCTGGGTCGACAGCCACACCGATGAATATGCGGATCTGTGGGCGAAGAAGGCCAATCTCGATCAGCAGGTGTCGCGGCACTGGTTGCGCCAGGCGCACATGAGCGTCGGGCCGGTGGATCGACAGGCCGCCGCCGACCTGCAAAGCACTGCCGACTTTCTGTTCAAGGTCAAGGCCTTGCCGGCGCCGCTGGCCACTGCCGGGATCATCGACACCTCGTTTCAACAGGCATTGGCGGACTGAGCGAGCGCTGGAACCAAAGCCTGTGTACCCTATCCAACGCTAGCTCGAATAGCCGGGCACAGGGATGGATCAGGGCGAGGGAGTTTTGCCGGACGACAACAGGACCGCAACGGTCAGGCGCAAGGCAAAACATGAAATACGCGTTCAATCTTCTCTGTGCAGCGGCCATCGCGTTCGGGCTGGCCGGCTGCATTGCCGCGCCGATCGAAATGACCGCGCAGACCGAAACCCGGCTCAAGGCCCAGGCGCCGGTACGGTTTCTGCTGACGTTCGATGACGGCCCCAGCGCTTCAAGTTTGTGGAACCCGTCGGCGACGGTGCTCGACAGCCTCAAGGACAACCCGGTGCAACCGGACATCAAAGCGGTGTTCTTCGTCCAGACCCGCGCGCCCCGCGCCGGCGACAGTGAGATTGGCCGCGGCATCATGCGACGCGAATACGCCGAAGGGCACATCCTCGGATTCCACACCGCCACCCATTGGCACACCAACCATCGCTCGCTTGATCCGCAAGAGCTGGAGCAGTCGCTGAGCAACGGCACCGCGGATATCGCCGCGATCACCGGCGCTGCGCCGATCCTGCTGCGTCCGCCCTTCTGGAATTATGACAAGCGCACGTTCGCCGCCTATCAGCAACACGGTCTGCATGTGTTGCTGACCGATTTGAGCGCCAATGACGGCAAGATCTGGGGCTTCAACGCCAGCCCCCGACGTCGGGCGAATATGCTGCGCCAGCTATCGGAAGTCCGCGAGCGCATTGCCCGCGGCGAATTACCAACCGTGGACGGCGTCATTCCGGTGGTGGTGACCTTTCATGACCTCAACCGTTACACCGCGCGACATACTCGCGAATACCTGCAGATCCTCCTCGACAGCGCCGCTGCCACGGGCGTAAGGCTGGCGGACAAAGCGTTCTACGACGATCACGCGGCGCTGCAGAAAGCGGCGCTGGCGCGAACGGTTCAGCAAAGTTCGCAGCCGGTGCAGTTGCCGGGCATCTGGAACTGGATCTGGGACCACGACGCGCACTGAGGCGGGGTCAAATATGTGAGCGGGTTGGCAATTGCCGGGGCGGCAGGTTGCTGGCGGCTCATCTATGCTCATCGGGTCGACCGACTCAACGCCTGTGAGGCGTGTACCCATGTTAGCCATTGCCGACATCTGCCGGATTGTCGAGTCCGGCTTTCCGTCGCTTGAATGCGAATGCACACAAGTGGAGCAGGGACTGCTGCGGATCAAGGTTTATGAGCCTGACTCCGGGCGAGTCGAGTTGTTGCTCAATGGGGTTTCGCCGGAACATCTGGTGACAATCCGCGATCTTTCCAACTTCATCGGCGAATTGCGCACGGAAATCAGCGCCGGGCGCCGGGCGTTTGCCGGTTGAAACCTCACAAGCGCCGTTGAAATGCCTGCACGATGCGCAAGGTCGCTTCGCTGGTGGGCAGGTTCTGCACGGCGTCCAGCGGATGCCAGATGCATTCGACGATTTCGTTTTGCGGGCGCAACTGTTCAAGGTCGAGCACCGAAGCCTCGTAGACATGATGCTGGGTGCTGCCGCTGTGCAGTTCCATCAGATACAACATGTGTTCGGCATCCAGTGCCGTTTCTTCCAGCAGCTCGCGCGTCGCCGCCCCGGCTCTGGTTTCCCCAGGCTCGACTTTGCCGCCGGGCAATGTCCAGCGACAGCGGGGTTTGCGGACCAGGAGAACGTGGCGATCCTGCTCGCAAATGACGGTTGCGCGTACTTTCATCTGTTACCTGTTTGTTGCGTGTCACATAAATGAAATAAAACTGCAATATTCGAGCCGGGCCGGGAATCAAAGGTTCCGTCAAGGTTTTGAGCGTGTGGCGAGGCGGAAAGTGCCAGCGCCTTGGCACAAGACTGTCGCGACACCCGGTCGGCACATCCGTGGCAACAGGGTGTAAGGTAAAAACGCAGAGCTGAAACCACCGTCAGCAAAAAGGAGGTACCCATGAGCATTCCTGTTCTGAACGAAATGCACATGAACGGCTACGACGTACTCAGCGTGAACAACGGTCCATGGCGGGTTTGTACCCAAGGCGACCGGCTGGCATCGTTTGGTAGCAGAGAGGAAGCGCTGGCCTATGCCGCTGCGTTGCCGGGTTACAGACAACGCTCGGTGCGAGCGCGAAGTCACACTGCAAATTGAAGCAAATGTAACGAAAGAGCCCCGGTGATGACCGGGGCTTTTATTGAGGGCAGGGGGATCAGTGAACCTTGATCCGGCTGATGGAGCGCGTTTTCACTTCCTTGGCATAGGACTGCAAGCGTTCTTCATCACTTTGCAGCACCTCACAAGACCTCAGCACCGCTTGGGCATCCGCTTCATTGCCGCTCTTGCGCAGCTGTTCGGCGATGCGCTTGAGGTCGACTGCCGACCATCTCAGATCCGATGCAACGGCTTGCAGGTCGCGTTGAAGTTCGTGTTCGTATTCATTGAGCCGCATGATCACCTCCGGAACATTCTCGGTAAAACAGAGTAGCCGCATTTTTCAGCGATGATGCGCAGCTCGTCTGCCACCGGGCTGGATGCATGTAAATATTTGTCCAATCCCCCTTGTGGGCGAGGCGTCGCGCTGGATGTACATCCGGTTACACGTTACATTCGCTTTTTTTTCAAAACAGGGAAACACCATGCGGATATGGATCGGGAGTCTGGCGTTGGCATTGCTGGCGGGTTGCTCATTGCCAGCATCGCTGGTTCCGGGCGAGCCGAATCTCAGCAAGACCACCACCAAGGCGCCTAAAGACTATGCCGCGTGCTTGTTGCCGTTGTGGCAGCAGGACATTCCGAAAACCACACAGACCGCGATTTCCAATGGTTACCGGATCACGGCACCGAGCATCGTCACCGCCGACGAGATTCTTGACATCATCAAGTACAAGGACGGCAGCCGGGTTTCCCTGTATCAGGGACCGCCCTGGGCCAAGTCCGGGTCGTTGCGCAAATCGGTGCGTGACTGCCTGTAAAACACGGCCTCAGCTGCAAAAAACGCCGCCAGAAAAGCAGAAACCGGAGCAACGGTTTCTGCTTTTTTGCTTTGTGAATTTGCGAAACGCGTTGTGACAGATCGGCACGAGGCATTTGCCAGTGTGCGCTAGGCTTTTGAGTGCCGCCCGGTAACCAGTGGGCATGCCTTTCAAGGAGCCACGGATCATGGATGATCTGGTCAAAGAAGTTATTCCGTTGTTGCAGTATCTGATTCCCGGATTTGTCTCGACCTGGATTTTCTACACGCTCACTTCATTCAAACGGCCTGATACGTTTGGGCAGATTGTGCAGGCGTTGATTTTTACGTTTGTGATTCATGGGGTGGTGTTGGGGATCGGCGCTATTGGGCTATGGATAGGCTCGAAAGGCTTTTCTGTAGGGAAATGGGATGGCAAAGCCCAAGCTTTGTGGGCGTTTATGGTTTCAATGGGGCTCGGCTTGTTGTCGTGTGCTTTGGCTTCGAATGACAAATTGCACAAATGGTTACGAAGTAAAAATGTAAACGAATAAAAAACTCTTATCCGAGCGAGTGGTACAGCACCTTTGCGCGTCACAATAGGCTGGTAACGCTGCATTTGACCGATGAAAGGCGATTGTTCGGCTGGCCCGTCGAGTGGCCTTCCGGCCCATTGGAGGGGCAGTTCATCATGCTGAATCCAGGCTGGCTGGGTGAGGATGGCGTGGCGTTGCCTTTTGGCGCCGAATTATTAGTGATAGATTCCTCGAAAGTTCAGTGGGTCGAATTCAGTGCTGTCGAAGAGGTTTCATCATGAGCGCAAAAGAGCCTACTCCCATGCCGCCTGGCGTCAGGCGCCTCTTTTATGGCCCGGACGGCAAGCTGCTGGCCAAGCCCCTCGTCAAAGGGCCGAGTGCGCCGCCACCGCTAAAACGCCAGTACCGGGATTGACCAAGCGCCGCTCATTGAGCGGCGTTTCGTTATGTTTGGTATTAATTTCCGGTCAGAGCGTATCCACCAACCAGTCCCTGAACGCTTTCAGTGACGGTAACGCCTCATTGCGCGGCGGATACACCAGGTAATAGCTGCGCCGGCTGGTGATCGGCTCCCCCAATTGCAGCAGCTCGCCGTTGAGCAATTCATCCTCCACCAGAATCCGTGGCACCAGCCCCACGCCGATATTCGCCCGTACCGCCTGAATCAAGTGCGAGGTCATTTCAAAGCTCGGGCCGATGCGCATGCTGCGGTGTGGCAAACCATGATGGGTGAACCATTCCGCCCACGCCTGGGCATTGCTGCTGACATTGAGCAGCAACTGCCCGGCGATGTGTTGTTCGGCGTCGTCGCGTTCGGCCGGCGACAACTGCGCGCTGGCGATCACCACCAGTTCCTCAGTGTGCAGTGCCAGGGCGCTGAGCCCCGGCCATTCACCGCCGCCGACACAGATCGCGGCGTCGATTTCGCTGGTGTCGAAGTCGATTGCTTCAATGCGCGAATGCAAGTGCACGGTCATGCCCGGGTGCGCGGTGTAGAAGTCCTTGAGTCGCGGCAGCAGCCATTTCGAGCCGAAGGTCGGCAGCGTCGCCAGACGCAAACTGTGAATGCCCGAACCGAACGCCATGGCCTGCAATGTCGCGCTGCGGATCTGCCCGAGGGCTTCAGCGAGTTCGCGCTGATACATGCGCCCGACATCGGTGAGCACCACTTGTCGGCCTTCGCGGCTGAACAGGCGCATGCCGAGCATCTTTTCCAGAATCTGCACCTGACGGCTGACCGCGCTTTGCGTCAGCGACAGTTCGTGGGCGGCGCGGGTGTAGCTTTCATGGCGTGCAGCGGCCTCGAAGGCCAGCAATAACGACATGGAAGGGGTGAGGGTTCGCGGATTCATTCGTTTTAGTCATGGATTACGGGTCGATTTTACGTTTGTTCCGAAGGCACCAAGCAATGAACATAAGCACCATGAGATGGCGGGAGCGTGACGTAATCATTCATTGCGCACAACTGTTCACCGCCACACGGCCCGATTTTGACCGAGATTTCCCGACCGATGATTGCCCAGCTGGCGCCCGCCGCCGCATTGACCACGGATTACCAACAGTTCCTCAAAGCCCTGAAAGCCAGTGGCTTTCGTGGTGAGATCAGTGCCGATTACGCCAGCCGCGTAGTGCTTGCCACCGACAACTCGATCTATCAGCGCCTGCCGCAAGCGGCGGTGTTTCCGATGGATGCCGAGGATGTGGCACGGGTCGCGCGATTGATCGCCGAACCGGCTTATCAGCAAGTGGTGATCACCCCGCGCGGCGGTGGCACTGGCACCAACGGTCAGTCGCTGACCGATGGCATTGTCGTCGACCTGTCGCGGCACATGAACCGCATCTTGGAAATCAACGTCGAGCAGCGCTGGGTACGGGTGCAGGCCGGGGTGGTCAAGGATCAGCTCAACGCCGCACTGAAATCCGCCGGGCTGTTTTTCGCCCCGGAGCTGTCGACCTCCAACCGCGCCACTGTTGGTGGCATGATCAACACCGACGCCAGCGGCCAGGGCAGTTGCACCTACGGCAAGACCCGCGACCACGTACTGGAACTCGACATGATTCTGCGCGGCGGTGAACGCCTGCACGGTGCAGCGCTGGCGGAAGGCGACCTGACAGCGTTGTGTGCCCGTCAAGACCGGGTCGGTGAAGTCTATCGCTGTGCGCGGCAGATCATTGATGAGCAAGGCGAGTTGATCAAGCAACGCTTCCCTGATCTCAACCGCTGCCTGACCGGCTACGACCTGGCGCACCTGCGCGAGGCCGACAATCGTTTCAACCTCAACAGCGTGCTGTGCGGCGCCGAAGGCTCGCTGGGGTTTGTGGTCGAGGCGAAGCTCAACGTTCTGCCGATCCCCAAACACACGATGCTGGTGAACATTCGCTACGCCGGCTTCATGGATGCGTTGCGCGATGCCCGGGCGCTGATGGCGCTCAAGCCGCTGTCGATTGAAACCGTGGATTCCAAAGTGCTGCTGCTGGCGATGCAGGACATCGTCTGGCACGGCGTCGCCGAATATTTCCCGGAAAGCGCCGAGCGGCCGACACTGGGGATCAACCTGGTGGAGTTCTGCGGCGACGATCCTGAAGACCTGCAACGCCGGGTCGAAGCCTTTCTCGAACACTTGAGCAGCGACACCACCGTCGAACGCCTCGGCCATACGCTGGCGGTCGGCCAAGCGGCGGTGAACAAGGTCTATGGCATGCGCAAACGCGCCGTCGGCCTGCTCGGCAACGTTGCCGGCGAAGCGCGGCCGCAGCCGTTTGTCGAGGACACCGCAGTGCCACCGCAGCACCTGGCCGAATACATCGCTGAACTGCGTGAACTGCTCGACAGCCACGGTTTGCAGTACGGCATGTTCGGCCATGTCGATGCCGGCGTGCTGCATGTGCGGCCGATTCTCGACATGAAGGATCCGCTGCAAGCGGCGTTGGTGCGTCCGGTGTCCGACGGTGTCGCTGCGCTGACCCAGCGCTACGGCGGCCTGTTGTGGGGTGAACACGGCAAAGGTCTGCGCTCGGAATACGCGCCGGCATTTTTCGGTGAGCTGTACCCGGCGTTGCAGGCACTCAAAGCCGCGTTCGACCCGTTCAACCAGTTCAACCCGGGCAAGATCGCCACGCCGGCCAACACCCACGCGCAGCTGTTGAAGATCGACGAAGTGACCCTGCGCGGCGAACTCGACCGGCAGATCGACGAAAAGGTCTGGCAAAGCTACGGCGCAGCCATGCATTGCAACGGCAATGGCGCTTGCTACAACTTCGATCCCGACGACGCTATGTGTCCGTCGTGGAAGGCTACCCGCGAGCGTGCGCAATCGCCCAAGGGCCGCGCGTCGTTGATCCGCGAATGGCTGCGCTTGCAGGGCGAGGCGGGGGTGGATGTGCTGTCCGATGCGATTCGTCGTCCGGCGTTTTTCCGCAACCTGTGGACCCGTTGGCGCAACAGCCGTGGGCAGAGTGCAGACTTTTCCCATGAAGTGTATGACGCCATGGCCGGCTGCCTGGCGTGCAAATCCTGCGCGGGGCAGTGCCCGGTCAAGGTCAATGTGCCGGAGTTTCGTTCGCAGTTTCTGGAGCTGTATCACAGCCGATATCTGCGCCCGGCGCGGGATTATCTGATTGCTTCGCTGGAGTACAGCATTCCGTACATGGCGCGGATTCCGGCGCTGTACAACGGTTTGATGGGCGCTGCGTTCGTGCGCCAACAGTTGGAGCGCTTGGTGGCATGGTTGATGTGCCGTTGCTCAGCCGCTTTGATTTTCACGCTGCGCTGCGTCGCTGGAAGGTGCAGCCAGCGACGGTCTCGACACTGTCGGCGCTGACCCCGGCCCAGCGCGAGCGCAGTGTGGTGTTGGTGCAGGATGCCTTCACTCGTTACTTCGAGGCGCCGCTGCTGGCGGATCTGCTGGAACTGATTTCGCGGCTGGGCTATCAGGTGTATCTGGCGCCGTTCAGTGCCAACGGCAAGCCGCTGCATGTGCAGGGCTTCCTGTCAGCGTTCAACCGTGCAGCATTGCGCAATGCCCGACAACTGCGTGAGCTGGCCGATATCGGCGTGCCGTTGTTGGGGCTGGATCCGGCCATGACGCTGGTCTATCGCCAGGAATACCAGAAAGTGCCCGGCATGCTGGAGTGCCCGGAAGTTGCACTGGTGCAAGAGTGGTTGCTCAAGGTGATGCCGGAGCAGCCTGGCGCCGACGCGCCGCAGTCATTCCGGCTGCTGGCGCACTGCACCGAGAAAACCAACGCGCCGGCCTCCACTCGCCAGTGGGAACAGGTCTTCGAACGGGCCGGGTTGAAACTGGCGACGCAGGCGACCGGTTGCTGCGGGATGTCCGGCACCTATGGCCATGAAGCGCGCAACCGTGAAACCTCGGCGGTGATCTACGAGCAATCGTGGGCGCGGCAGGTCGAGGCACCGGCGGAGCAAGGCGAAGCACTGGCCACCGGTTATTCGTGCCGCAGTCAGGTCAAGCGCCAGTCGGATCGGGCGCTGCGCCATCCGTTGCAGGTGCTGCTTGAGGTGGTACGTCGCTGAGCGGTTCGTCGTCCGGGGCGTTGTCCCAGATCAGTCGCGGATCGAAGCTCATCGCCGAAAACATGGTGAACACCACCACCATGCCGAAAAACAGGATGCCCGGGCGGGGTTCGATATCGCCCAGCGCCTGGAACTTCACCAGCGCCGCGACCAGTGCGACCACCAGCACGTCGAGCATTGACCAGTAGCCGATCAGCTCGACGAATCGGTACAGCTTGGAGCGCTCGCGGCGCGCCCAGCCGCTGTTGCGCTGCACGGTGATCAGCAGCAGCGACAGGGCAACGAACTTGATCCCAGGCACCGCGATGCTGGCGATGAAAATGATCAGCGCAATGTCCCACGCGCCACCCTCCCAGAACTCCAGCACGCCGCTCATGATCGTGCTGTCGGCGCCGTTGCCGAGCATCACCGTGTTCATCACCGGCAGCAGGTTGGCCGGCACGTAAAACGCCAGCGCGGCAAACAGATAGGCCCAGGTGCGCGTCAGGGAATTGGTCTTGCGCCGATGCAGCGGTGCATCGCAGCGCGGGCATTCGTGCGGTTCATCGGTCATGTCGCAGGCCAGCCCGCAGCTGTGGCACAGGCACAGATTCAATTCGCTGGCGGTCGCCGGTCGCTTCATAAAATGTCCCACAGATCACGAATGTCGCGGCCGGCAATGCGGATCATCATCAGACTCAGCACCGCCAGGGCGAACAGGCCGATGCCCGGCAACACATCCAGCAGTCCGGCGAGTTTGAACACCGCCACCATCGCCCCCAGCAGACACACTTCGAGCATGCTCCACGGGCGCAGGGTTTCCAGCCAGCGCATGCACAGCTTGAATCCTGGTGCCCGCCGTGAAGACAGTGCGTAACTCAACACCCAGATCAACAGCACCAGTTGAAAGGCCGGGGCGATGATGATCGAAATCGCCGCGACCATCGCCATGAACGTGATCGGCCCCTGACTCAACGCCAGCACCGAATCCCACAGCGTCGCGCTGTTCTTCAGGCCCTTCATGCTGATGCTCATCACCGGGTAGAAATTGGCGAACAGCCACAGCATGGCGGCGGTGAACGTCAAGGCCAGCCGCTGTTCGACGGTCAGGCCGTTATAACGCTGCAGCACGCCGCCACAACGCACGCAGAGGGTTTTCTGGTGTTTGCCGAGCACGACTTTTTCATACACGCAATCGCAATGCTCGCAGATGATCAGGTGTTCGGTTGAAGTCATGGGCAACGCTCGACAGCTGGCGCAAAGGGCAGGGGGCGCCTGATCACTATAGAAGCCTGACGTGATTGGGCAAATGTCGATTGGCTTGGGAATCGACTTTTTATGTTATAGAGTAACGCGCTTTGATTCACCGACTCGATGGCGAAATGTCCATGACGATTACCTGTGCTCGCTCCAACCTGCCGCCGACCGGTCGCTTGCTGTCCATTGATGCCTTGAGAGGTCTGGTGATCCTGTTCATGTTGCTGGATCACGTGCGTGAGACGTTCCTGTTGCATCGTCAGGTGTCCGATCCGATGGACATCGCCAGCACTGAGCCGGCGTTGTTTTTCAGTCGCACCCTGGCGCATCTGTGCGCACCGGTGTTCGTGTTGCTGACCGGGCTGTCTGCGTGGCTGTTCGGTGAAAAGTACGCGGGCAAGGCCGATGTCAGCGCCTTCCTGTTCAAGCGGGGGCTGTTTCTGGTGCTGCTGGAATTCACCTTGGTGAACGTCGCGTGGACGTTTCAGTTGCCGCCGAGCGTGATCTATCTGCAGGTGATCTGGGCGATTGGCCTGAGCATGATCGCACTGTCGCTGCTGGTCTGGTTGCCGCGCTGGCTGTTGCTGACGCTGAGCCTGGCGATCATTGCCGGGCATAACCTGCTTGATGGGCTGCATTTCGCGCCGGAGTCGGCACTGCATGTGCCATGGGCGATTCTGCATGACCGGGGCTGGATCGAGGTCGGGGATAGTCTGCGCTTGCGCACTTCGTACCCGCTGTTGCCGTGGATCGGCGTGATCGGTCTGGGTTATGCGCTGGGCCCGTGGTTCGCCCGCGGGGCTGATGCCTGGAGCCGTCAGCAGGCTCTGTTACTGGGCGGTATCGCCGGTCTGCTGGGCTTCTTCGGGCTGCGGCTGATCAACGCTTATGGCGAAAAGCCTTGGGCGGTTGAAGACACGACCGTGCAAACGCTGATGGCGTTTTTCAACATCACCAAGTACCCGCCATCGCTGCTGTTCATCACCCTGACGGTGAGCATCGGATTGCTGTTATTGCGGGTGTTCGAACGGCAGCAGACGCGCCGCTGGATTCGCTGGCTGACGGTTTTCGGTTCGGCGCCGATGTTCTTCTATCTGCTGCACCTGTACGTGCTGAAGGTGCTTTACCTGATGGCGCTGGCGCTGTTCGGACTGAATCAGGGCAGCCATTTCGGATTCGACTCGGTGCCGGCAATCTGGCTGGTGTCGGTGCTGTTGGCGGTGGCTCTGTACCCCGCGGTGCATTGGTTTTCCGTGTTGAAATCGCGGCGCCGTGATATCGCCTGGCTGAAGTATCTGTAAGCCCTGGGGTCATTGCGCTCGCGCAATCAACGCACGACGTAAAACCCTGTAGGAGCTGTCGAGTGAAACGAGGCTGCGATCTTTTGATTTTGATCTGGAAAATCAAAATCAAGAGATCGCAGCGTGCCGAAGCTCCTACAGGGGGCGGTGTTATTTACGATCCAGCCACACCGTCTGCGCGTTGCAGAACTCACGCACGCCGAAGTGCGAGAGCTCGCGACCGAAACCGCTTTTCTTCACGCCGCCGAAGGTCACGCGCGGGTCGCTGGCGGAGTAGCCGTTGATGAACACGCCGCCGGTGTCCAGTTCGCTGGTCAGTTGCTGGGCCAGTTGCACGTTGGCGGTGTAGATCGTGGCGGTCAGGCCAAAGTCGCTGTCGTTGGCCAGAGCCACGGCGTGGGCGCAATCGCGGGCGGTGATGATCGACGCGACCGGGCCGAACAGCTCTTGTTTGAACGAGGTCATGCGGTCGGTGACATCGGCCAGCACGGTCGGCTCGTAGTAGTTGCCCGGGCCTTGGGCCTTGCCACCGCCGAGCAGCAGGGTCGCGCCTTCTTCGAGGGTGTCGCGCACTTGCTGGTCGAGTTCGTCACGCAGATCGAAACGTGCCATCGGGCCGATATAGGTGTCAGCGGACAGCGGATCGCCTACTTTCAGTTGACGCGTGGCCTCGACGAATTTGCGGGTGAATGCCTCGACCACGCCTTCTTCAATGATCAGACGCTTGGCCGCTGCGCAAACCTGACCGGAGTTCTGGTAGCGACCGATGACGGCAGCCTGTACGGCCTCATCCAGATCAGCATCATTGAGCACGATGAACGGGTCGGAACCGCCCAGTTCCAGCACGCATTTTTTCAGTGCGGCACCGGCCTGAGCGCCGATGGTCATGCCGGCGCGCACGCTACCGGTCAGGGTCACGGCGGCGATGCGCGGGTCGGCGATGGCGGTCGAAACGCCTTCGGGAGTGACGTTGATCACTTCAAACACGCCGTCCGCGAAGCCGGCGTTCTTGAAGGCATCGCGCAGCAGGTAGGCGCTGCCCATCACGTTCGGCGCATGTTTGAGCACGTAAGTATTGCCGGCGATCAGCGCCGGTACCGCGCCGCGCAGCACTTGCCAGATCGGGAAGTTCCACGGCATCACCGCGAGGATCGGGCCCAGCGGACGGTACTCGATTCGCGCTTTGCCACCCTCGACCTGAGTCGGTTCGGCGCTGAGCATGGCCGGACCGTTTTCGGCGTACCACTCGCAGAGCTTGGCGCACTTTTCGATTTCGCCACGGGCCTGGGCGATGGGCTTGCCCATTTCCTGGGTGATCATGGTTGCCATGGCTTCGGCGCTGTCGCGCAGGGCGCCGGCGAGGGGCGGTCAGGGCGCGGGAGCGATCCTGCAGCGGCTTGCGTTTCCACTTCGAGAAACCGAATGCGGCGCGGGTCAGCGCGGCGTCGAGGGCTTCGGCGGATTCAAAGGCGTAGTGACCGATCTGTTCGCCGGTGGCGGGGTTGATCGAGATGGCGTGGGTCTGGCTGGAAATCTGGCTCATGGCTGGCTCCTGCGAGTTCAGTGGACGGGCCTAGAGTAGGGTGGCGTTTGTTTTCTTGAAACTGAATAATAAAGATCGATTCTTTCACGATTGGAGAATGACTGTGGATCTGGTGCAACTGGAAATCTTCAAAGCCGTTGCCGAGCACGGCAGCATCAGTGCGGCGGCGGCGCAGATACATCGCGTGCCGTCGAACCTGACCACGCGGATCAAACAGCTGGAGCAAGACCTGGGTGTCGACCTGTTCATTCGCGAGAAAAGCCGTCTGCGCCTGTCGCCGGCTGGCTGGAGTTTTCTCGAATATGCACGGCGCATTCTCGATCTGGTGCAGGAAGCACGGGCCACGGTCGCGGGAGAAGAACCGCAGGGCGCGTTTCCTCTTGGCTCGCTGGAAAGCACCGCCGCAGTGCGGATTCCTGAACTGCTCGCGGCGTACAACCAGTTGCATCCCAAGGTCGATCTGGACCTGTCCACCGGCCCGTCCGGAACGATGATCGATGGCGTGCTGGCCGGGCGCTTGGCGGCGGCGTTCGTCGATGGCCCGGTGCTGCACCCGGCGCTGGAAGGCGTGCCGGCGTTCGAAGAGGAAATGGTCGTCATCGCACCGCTCAATCACGCCCCGGTGCAGCGTGCGGCGGATGTGAATGGCGAAAACATTTACGCGTTCCGCTCCAACTGTTCCTACCGGCACCACTTCGAAAAATGGTTCAGTACCGACGCCGCTGTGCCGGGCAAGATCTTCGAGATGGAGTCGTATCACGGCATGCTCGCCTGCGTCAGCGCCGGTGCCGGGTTGGCGCTGATGCCGCGCAAAATGTTGCAGAGCATGCCCGGCAGCGCGACGGTCAGCGTCTGGCCGCTGGCGGCGGATTTTCGCTACTTGACCACTTGGCTGGTGTGGCGCCGGGGTACGGTGTCGCGCAGTTTGAGCATGTTTGTACGTTTGCTGGAGGAGCGCGGCGTGGTGCGTGCAGAAGAGTAATTGACACGTTGTGTCATGGCTGTATCTTGATCGGCGTTTCGCAATATAAAAAACTATACAGCGTAGCCATGAGGAACGAGCAAATGAGTGCAGCCCTGAGCGGTAAAGAAGCAGTCGGTGAGCGGTTTGTGCTGGAAACCATGCGTCATGCGCAGGACCTGACCTGGCAGGCCGTCGATGCCATCGCCCAGGTGATCAAGCCAGGCATGCGCGAATCCGCAGCCCAGGAGCAGGGCAAGCAGATCCTCGCCGGACTGGGCATGGACCGCATCTGGCATCCGCTGCTGATCCGCTTTGGCGCCAACACCCTGAAGACCTTCAAGCAACGCTCCGATGGCGATCCGGTGCTGGGGGGAAAACGACATTTTCTTCATCGACATGGGCGTGGTCTGGCAGGGGCACGAAGGCGATGCCGGCGAGACCTTCACCACTGGCTCCGATCCGGAAATGATCGCCTGCGCGGCGGCGTCCAAGGAGTTGTTCAAGCATGTCGAGGCACTCTGGCGCCAGGGCGTGAGCGGTGTCGAGTTGTATCGCTACGCCAGCGATCAGGCTGAAGCCATGGGCTGGAAACTCAATCTCGACATCAAGGGCCACCGCGTCAGCGACTTCCCTCACGCGATTTACAAAGGCGGCAATCTCGGTGATTTCGACCAGGCGCCGAATGCCGGTGTGTGGATTCTGGAAATCCAGATTGCCCACCCGCAGCGCCCGTTCGGCGCGTTTTATGAAGATCTGCTGATTTGATCGTCACGGCGTACCGTTCCTGCCATACAGGCGAAAGCCTTCGCGTTGGCTCAGACGCTCGTAATACGCCCTGACGGCGGCATAGTCCGGATGTGCGAGCGGCGTTTCGAACCAGCGGTTGACCGACAGCCCAATGGGGATATCGGCAAGGGAAAACTGTTCGCCACTGACATAGGCGCCAGTCTTCTGTAATTGCTGATCGAGGATGCCCATGGTCTTCGACCACTGTTCGACGCCGTTGGCCAACGCGCTGCGGTCCTGGTGATCCACTGACTTACGCACCAGCGACAGGAACGCATACGACCACGAACGGTTCAGCTCCGACGCCTGCCAGTCGATCCACTGATCGACCCGCGCGCGAGTTCGCGGCGCGGTGGGGTAGAGGCCTGCACCGCCATAGGTGTTGGCCAGATAACGAATGATGGTGTTCGATTCCCACAACGTGAAATCGCCCGTCCTCAATCACCGGCACCATGGCACAGGGGTTGAGGGCGAGAAACTCCGGGGTGTCGGTGGGTTTGAAGCCTGAGCCCCAATCCTCACGTTCGAACGGGATCTGCAGTTCGGCGCAGGTCCACAGCACTTTGCGCACGTTGATCGATGACGCCTTGCCCAGAATTCGCAGCATGAGTTTTCCCTTTCTCGTGGTTACCTGGAGACGCTCAACAAATACCACACCACAACGCAGAAGGCCCGCACAGCAGCGGGCCTTCTTTTTGCCGCGAATCAAATTCAGAGACTGCCTACCAGTTTGCCGCCGGTCATCCGCCGCCGGTAGGCGCTGTCACGATTGGCCAGCCAGAAGTACAACGGCGAGGTCACCAGCAGCCCCACCAGCCACGACAGATCCGCGCCGTTGATATGCGCCGACACCGGGCCGACGTACAGCGGGGTGTTCATGAACGGGATCTGCACCGCAATGCCGATTGCGTAGGCCAGCAGCGCCTGCGGGTTGTAGCGTCCGTAGATGCCGCCGTCGACCTGAAAGATCGACTGGATGTCGTACTGGCCCTTGTGGATGGCGTAGAAGTCGATCAGGTTGATCGCGGTCCACGGCACCAGGACCACCAGCAGCACCAGCACCATGTCGACGAAGTGCCCGATGAAGTCCTTCGAGGCGCCGACGGCGGCGAAGCAGCAGGCCAGCAGCACGATGATCGAGATCACCGCACGGCTCTTGGCGGTCGGAATCCAGCGGTAGGCGAAGGTCTGCACCAGGGTAATCAGCGACAGCACGGCGCCGTACAGGTTGAGGGCGTTGTGGCTGATCACGCTGAGCAGGAACAGCACCAGCATCAGCGGACCAATCGAGCCGGTGGCAAGTTTGACCGCATCCATGGTGTCCATGCCCACGGGCGTTGCCAGCACGGCAACGGCACCGAAGATGAACGCCAGGCTCGAGCCGAGCGCCGAACCCAGATAGGTGGTCCAGAATGTCGACGAGACTTTCACGTCCGCCGGCAAGTAACGCGAGTAGTCGGACACGTACGGGGCAAACGCGATCTGCCACAGCGCGGCGAGCGACACGGTGGCAAGCCAGCCGGAGAGGTTGAAGCTGCCGCGGGTGAGGAAGTCGTCGGTTTGAATATGGGTGAAGATGTAGCCGAAACCGACGACGATGCCGATCCCCAGCACCCAGGTACCGATGCGGTTGAGCACGTGGATGAAGCGGTAACCGATGATGCCGATGATCCCCGAACCGAGGGCGCCGATGACGATGCCGACCGGCACCGGCACGCTATCGACCACGCCGTGCAGCGACTTGCCGGCCAGCACAATGTTGGAGGCGAAGAAGCCGATGTACATGACGCCGGCAATCAGCACCACCAGCAGCGCGCCGAGCGAGCCGAACTGCGCGCGGCTCTGGATCATCTGCGGAATGCCCATCTGCGGGCCTTGCGCCGAGTGCAGTGCCATCAGCACGCCGCCGACCAGGTGACCGACCAGAATCGCGACGATGCCCCAGACCAGATTCAAGTGGAACAACTGCACGCCCAGCGCGCCGGTGACGATGGGCAACGGCGCGATGTTGCCGCCGAACCACAGCGTGAACAGATCCCTGACCTTTCCGTGGCGATCTTCGGGGGGCACGTATCCTATCGTGTGTTTTTCAATGAGCGGGGCGGACGTTGTTGCAGAGGTGGACATGACGAACTCCAAGGCAAGGATGAGTACGTGGACGTACTTCGATAAGCGCCGACACGGATGGCGCATTTCTTGTTGAAGCGATCATGTGCAAAGGCCCGGGATAGATAAATTAGTAAGTTTGTTGCTTCAGACCTTAAAAAATATATGCCGCGTGTAATGCGTAGCTCCGGTATGTTCAGGCTTCACTCTGTTCTGGATTTACACAGTTTTGTGGTGAGGGGATTTATCCCAGATGGGCTGCGAAGCGGCCCCTCTTTTGACTTTAGAAACAGGGGCCGCTTCGCGCCCCATCGGGGATAAATCCCCTCACCCACAGAACCC
>NZ_JABULD010000111.1:0-2392 GCF_014060985.1 Pseudomonas sp. MD195_PC81_125 | reverse complement strand
GACTTTGATTTTTAAAGCAAGATCAAAAGATCGCAGCCCTTCGGCAGCTCCTACAGGAGAGTGGAATACCTCAGGGACATAGCCAGGAAGGCGAATATGAAATCGATTCTGTGTTTGTTGATCGCGGCCGCCGTTGGCGCTGCGTTGCAGGTCAGCGGTGTGCCTCATGGCCTGTTGCTGGGAGCGATCCTCGTCACCGCACTGGTCACCACGCGCAGCGGTTTTGCCCCCGCAACGCCTTATGGTCTGGGCTACATCCAGGTCACGCTGGGCATCGCTACCGGGCTGATGTTCGAGGCGTGGGACAGTGCAACGGCGTCGGCGATGTTGCCAAGCCTCGGCGTTCTGTTGCTATGCCTGACGGTACAGATTGCCCTCGCTGGAGGATGGCTGACCCGCGGCGCAGGCTGGAACCGTACCGATGCGCTGTTGGCGGTATACCCCGGCGCACTGGCAGCGGTGTTTGATTTGCTGGAGTCGGAAAAGGCCTCAAACAAGGTCATCATCGTGCACCTGATGCGGTTGCTGTTGATCACGGTGCTGGTGAGCTTTTTGATTCCCGGGCAGGGCTCGGTGGCGGTGGTTGAAAGCCCTCCGTTGAGCACGGGCATGGCGTTGATCGTATTCGCACTGATCGGTTTGAGCGTGGTGCTTGGGCGCCTGTTGCTGGCGATCGGCGTGCCCGCGCCGTTCATGTTGACGGCGATTCTGCTGACGGCGGTGTTTGTGAAATCGGGATGGCTGCACGGCTTCCACATGCCGGACTGGAGCCTGAATCTGGCGGCGCTGATTCTCGGCGTGCGGATCGGCTCGCGCTTTCAGGGACTCGGTTTTGCGGAGCTGGGGCGGCATGGTCGGACGGCGCTGGTGTCGGTCGGCTTGATGATCGTGGTGGCGGCGGCATTTGCCGAAGTAGCGGCGCGTTGGCTGGGCAGTGATCCGCTGTCGCTGTGGCTGGCGTATATGCCGGGGGCGATCGAGACGATTGCGATTGTCGCGTTTGCCGGTGGGCTGAATGTGGTGTTTATCCTCACGCATCATCTGGCGCGGATGGTGTTGCTGCACTTTGCGCCGGCGTTGTTGGTGCAGGTGCGGCGAGCGCAGAAAGAAGTCTGAAGCACACCCTCCTGTGGCGAGGGAGCTTGCTCCCGCCGGGCTGCGAAGCGGCCCCAATCCTGATGTCGCGGTGTTTCAGGTGCACCGAAATCGCAGGTTTTGCGGCGACTGCGTCGCCGAGCGGGAGCAAGCTCCCTCGCCACAAAGGTTCAGTAATCTCTACCGTGTGTGGGCCGCAAAGCCCTCAAGCCCCGGAGCGATACCTTCCTTCAACGTCAACGCCGGAATCTCATAATCGCCGGCATTCTGCAGCCGATACGCAATCGGCCGCGTGCTCCACAACTCATCCAGGCGCCTCCCCAGCGCTTCGCAGGTCTCGGCAAACCGCGCCTCATCCATGCGACTGGCGCGGTACACCAGGAAGGGTGGCACCACGTCGAAACCGGGGTAGAACAGCACGCCGTGCTGGATCGGAAACAGCAAATCATCAATCGGCCCGTTGATTCCGCGCGGGCTGTAGTGCGAATCCCAGCCTCCGGTGGTGACCAGCAGCATCGCGCGTTTGCCTTTCATCTTGCCTTCGCCGTAACGCTCACCCCAGCGGGCATCGGAATGCTCACCGACTCCGTAGGCAAACCCGTAAGCGTATACGCGCTCGACCCAGCCCTTGAGGATGGCCGGCATGGTGAACCACCACAGCGGAAACTGCAGGATCAATGCGTCGGCCCACAGCAGTTTTTTCCTGCTCGCGGGCGATGTCGGCGGATTGCCGGCCCTGTTGGTAAGCCAGTTTCGAATCGATCGATGCGTGGAATGGCCGGCTTTCATCGCGACCTGGAGCGTCATCGGCGTCGATCGTTGTCTTCCAGTTCATCGCATACAGGTCGGAGACCTGCACGGTGTGGCCGGCGGCTTGCAGGCGCTGGACGGTGAAGTCCTTGAGCGAGCCGTTGAGCGAAGTGGGTTCGGGGTGGGCGTAGACCAGTAGCACATTCATGTCGTAACTCCTTGGTTGGATGCAGGCAGGATCAGTCCTTGATCGGTATATTGGAAATGAATGTCTGATATGTCAGGTATAGCCATGAATAATTTACGACGTCTGGATATCAACTTGCTGTTGACCCTAGACGTGTTGTTGGCAGAACACAACGTAACCCGCGCCGCAGAGCGGTTGAACCTGTCGCAGCCGTCGGTGAGCGTGCACCTGGCCAAGCTGCGCGAGATTTTCGGCGACCCGCTGTTGCTGCCCGGCCCTCGGGGCATGCGCCCGACTGCACGGGCCGATGAACTGCGCGAGCCGTTGCGTGAAGCGCTGCAGGCGCTGGAGCGCGCGGTG
>NZ_JABULD010000610.1:0-2232 GCF_014060985.1 Pseudomonas sp. MD195_PC81_125 | reverse complement strand
GCGACCCGAAGGTCGCCGTTTTTTTCAGTATCACTTGGCCGCGTTGATCGGCTTTTCCGGATACCAGACGTCCAGCAGCGGGCTGACGGTCATGCCGGTCAGTTCGCTACGGTTTTTCAGCCAGGCTTCAACGGCAGCGCGCTGCTCTTCGTTGACCGAGCCACGCTTCTGCAGGCATACCAGACCGAAGTCATCGCCGCCAACATAACCCAGACCGTTGGCTTCCATGGCTTCTTTGATGAATGCTTCGAGGAAAGCGTCAATGGCTTCTTCGGACAAGTCTTCTTTGAAGTCCAGGTTCAGTTCGAAACCCAGCTCTTGAAATTCATCAACGCACAGTTTTTTGCGCAGACGCTGGGAACGGTTAGTCGCCATTGGAACAATCCTCTTAAGTAATAACGGCCGGCACTTTACCAGTTTAAGCCGTCAATTGCCCGACTCTCTGGGCGCTATGGCCAACCGCCTGTAAAAAAAATAACGAAATGGCCGCCCCGGGCAAGGCACAAGCTGTTACACCTTGGGGCATAATGCCGACACTTTCATGACCACTGAGGGCTTTTTCATCCATGCCCTCGTTATTTTTCCCCTCTTCTGCAGGGTTTTATTTCATATGATCAAATCGTTGCGTCCTCTGTTTCTTGCCGGCCTTATTCTGCCCCTGGCCCTGCCGGTTGCCGCTGCCACCATTAACACCGCCCCTCACCCCCCAACGTCGAGAAAGCCCTCAAGGCCAGCAAGCTGCAGCCGACCGCGCTGTCGCTGGTGATGATTCCGCTCGACGGCCCGGGCAATCCGACCGTGTACAACGCCGATGTCTCGGTCAACCCGGCCTCGACCATGAAACTGGTCACCACCTACGCCTCGCTGGAAATGCTCGGCCCCAACCATCAGTGGAAAACCGAGTTCTACACCGACGGCGACCTGAGCGGCGGCATCCTCAACGGCAACCTCTACCTCAAGGGTGGCGGCGATCCGAAGCTGAACATGGAGAAACTCTGGCTGCTGATGCGCGACCTGCGCGCCAATGGCGTGACCCAGGTCACCGGCGACCTGATCCTCGACCGCAGCTTCTTCATCCAGCCGCAACTGCCGGAATTCAACGACGACGGCAACGACGAGAACAAGCCGTTTCTGGTCAAACCGGATTCCCTGCTGGTCAACCTCAAGGCCCTGCGCTTCGTCGCGCGCAATGACGGTGGCCGGGTGTTGATCTCGGTGGAACCGCCGATTGCCAGCGTGCGCATCGAAAACACGGTCAAGGCGCTCAACTCCAAGCAGTGCACCGGTGGCGTGCGCTACAACCCGGTGACCCAGCCTGATGGCAGCGTGACCGTGACCGTCGCCGGCCAGTTGGGCGATGGCTGCAGCTCGCAGACTTATCTGTCGCTGCTCGACCACGCGACCTACACCGCCGGTGCCGTGCGCGCGATCTGGAAAGAACTGGGCGGCAGCATCCAGGGCAAGGATCGCCTCGCCGCGACCCCGAGCAGCGCCAAGCTGCTGGCCCGCGCCTACTCGCCGGATCTGGCGGAAATCATCCGCGACATCAACAAATACAGTAACAACACCATGGCCCAGCAGCTGTTCCTGAGCCTCGGTCAGAAGTATCGCAACGAAGCCGACGGTGACGACGCCAAAGCCGCACAACGCGTAGTCCGCCAGTGGCTGGCGAAGAAAGGCATCACCGCGCCGCACCTGGTGATGGAAAACGGCTCCGGGCTGTCGCGCGCCGAACGCGTCAGCGCCCGCGAGATGGCCAACATGCTGCAAGCCGCCTGGCACAGCCCATACGCTGCCGAGTACATCAGCTCGCTGCCAATTGCCGGCACCGACGGCACCATGCGCAAAACGCCTGGAAAACCACCGCGATGCGTGGCGAAGCCCACGTCAAGACCGGCACCCTGAACACCGTGCGCGCCATCGCCGGCTTCAGCCGCGACGTCAACGGCAACACCTGGGCGGTGGTGGCGATCCTCAACGACAAGGCCCCGTTCGGCGCGTCGTCGGTGCTGGATCAGGTGCTGCTGGACCTGTACAAGCAGCCGCGTTTGCCGCAGACCGCTTCGGCGCTGTAATACGATCCTGCGAACACCACCAAACCCTGTGGGAGCTGGCTTGCCAGCGATAGCGGAATGTCAGCCACCAAAGATGCTGACTGAAACGCCCCTATCGCTGGCAAGCCAGCTCCCACAGGATTGTGGTGTATTGAATCTCAGCTCATCTGCTCCACCG
>NZ_JABULD010000371.1:0-6485 GCF_014060985.1 Pseudomonas sp. MD195_PC81_125 | reverse complement strand
CAAGATCCCCAACCTGGAGCTGCCGTGGAGCAGCGTCCATACCCTCATTACCGATGATCGCCTGCCACAAGAGGCCCGCGATCAGATTCAGGCCCGCGGTATCACCGTGATTTGCGCGGCTGTCAGTCAGGAGAAATAAGCATGTGTGGAATTGTCGGCGCAGTTGCTGAACGTAATATCACCGCCATCCTGCTCGAAGGCCTCAAGCGCCTTGAATACCGCGGCTATGACAGCGCCGGTGTAGCGGTTTTCACCAACGACGCAAAGCTCGAGCGCATGCGTCGTCCGGGCAAGGTCAGCGAACTGGAAACCGCGCTGGCCGAACAGCCGCTGGCCGGCCGTCTCGGTATCGCCCACACCCGTTGGGCCACCCACGGTGCCCCTTGCGAACGTAACGCGCACCCGCATTTTTCCGGCGATATCGCCGTGGTGCACAACGGCATTATCGAGAATCACGAAGCCCTGCGTGAGCAACTCAAGGCGCTGGGTTACGTGTTCACTTCGGACACCGATACCGAAGTCATCGCGCACTTGCTGAGCCACAAACTCAAGGATCAACCTGACTTGACCGTTGCGCTGAAAGCCACCGTCAAAGAGCTGCACGGCGCTTACGGTCTGGCCGTGATCAACGCACAGCAGCCGGATCGACTGGTTGCCGCACGCAGTGGCAGTCCGTTGGTGATCGGTCTGGGCCTGGGTGAGAACTTCCTCGCGTCCGACCAGTTGGCCCTGCGCCAGGTCACTGACCGCTTCATGTACCTGGAAGAAGGCGATATCGCCGAAATTCGCCGCGATACCGTGCAGATCTGGGACGTCAACGGCAACGCCGTCGAGCGCCAGACCGTGCAGTACAGCGATGGCGCCGAAGCCGCCGACAAGGGCGAATTCCGTCATTACATGCTCAAGGAAATCCACGAGCAACCGTCCGTGGTTCAGCGCACCCTCGAAGGTCGCCTGAGCAACAATCAAGTGCTGGTGCAGGCCTTCGGTCCACAGGCTGCCGAATTGTTCGCCAAAGTGCGCAATGTGCAGATCGTCGCCTGCGGTACCAGTTACCACGCCGGCATGGTTGCGCGTTACTGGCTCGAAGAGTTGGCGGGTATCCCGTGCCAGGTCGAAGTCGCCAGCGAATTCCGCTACCGCAAGGTGGTGGTGCAGCCGGACACCCTGTTCGTCACCATCTCGCAGTCCGGCGAAACTGCCGACACCCTGGCCGCGCTGCGCAACGCCAAAGAGCTGGGCTTCCTCGCCAGCCTGGCAATCTGCAATGTGGGCATCAGTTCGCTGGTGCGTGAGTCCGACCTGACTTTGCTGACCCAGGCCGGTCGCGAAATCGGTGTGGCTTCGACCAAGGCGTTCACCACGCAACTGGTCGGCCTGTTGCTGCTGACCCTTTCGCTGGGTCAGGTACGCGGCACGCTGGGTAAAGACGTCGAGGCCACGCTGGTGGAAGAGTTGCGTCGCCTGCCGACCCGTCTGGGCGAAGCGCTGGCCATGGACAGCACGGTGGAAAAAATCGCCGAACTGTTTGCCGAGAAGAACCACACCCTGTTCCTCGGTCGTGGCGCGCAATTCCCGGTGGCAATGGAAGGCGCCCTGAAGCTCAAGGAAATCTCTTACATCCACGCCGAAGCCTACCCGGCCGGTGAGCTGAAGCACGGCCCGTTGGCGCTTGTGGATAACGACATGCCGGTGGTCACCGTGGCGCCGAATAACGAACTGCTGGAGAAGCTCAAGTCCAACCTGCAGGAAGTCCGCGCCCGTGGTGGTGAACTGATCGTGTTCGCCGACGAGAAAGCCGGGATGACCAATGGCGAAGGCACCCACGTGGTGCAGATGCCGCACATCCACGACATCCTTTCGCCGATCTTGTACACCGTCCCGCTGCAACTGCTGTCGTACTACGTCGCCGTGCTCAAGGGCACCGACGTCGATCAGCCGCGCAACCTGGCGAAGTCGGTGACGGTGGAATAAGTTATCCACAGCTGACATTGACCCTGGCTTTGAACAATAAAGATTGACACAAAACAATAAAGTTTGACACTCATGAACATAGATTGACACAAGGCTCAAACCCCCGTATCTACGGGGGTTTTTCCTTTCCAGGCTTTCCCTTTGGTCTGGATTCATCGCTTCAACTCTCTGCGGGTGTAGTCTAGAAAATGCTTTGAATATGGCCGCTACGGCGGTCGTGTTCTTCTACGACTTTTCTCGGCGTGAGGTGAAGCGGTCCGCATCGACTGAGGAGGCGTGGGTTGCGAGGTCGTAAGTTTGCATCACAGCAGGACATTGAACGGCACATTGCAAATGGATTTGGCGAAGGCGCCGGGGCAAGCTACGTGCCTTGGCTGCGGGTACAAGATGTCCCGTCGATAGGTCGTTCGCACAAAATCCAAGGTGTGAAGATCGAGAGGATTCATCACCTACTGTCAGATCTCGAGCGTTCGTACTTCCTTGTGTGTGAATTTTCTGAAGACGTCGTGGATATCCGTGAGCAATATCCGTTACTACCCACAGAGCGCGCGCAAGCGATAGCGTCGGCAATAGATGTACGTTATCCCAGATACCCTAGAACGACACTGCCCTATGTAATGACAACAGATTTCCTGCTAACCGTTAAGGACTTGAGCGGAAACTTTAAGTCGGTAGCTAGAACGGTGAAGTATCGATCCGACCTAGTTGGCAAAGGAAGTAACCGCACGCTTGAAAAACTTGAGATTGAAAAGCGCTTTTGGCAAAGCCAAGGTGTTGATTGGAAAATCGTCACAGATGAATTTTTTACACGAGATTTGATAAAAAATCTTGGACTAATCAGAAAATACTCGAAGCTCCCTCGCGATTTAATGAAAGTCCCTTTGCATTCGAGTTTTATCGAGTGCCTAGCAAACAGCCGGGAATATTCGTGGACTTTGGCCACCTGTCTAAGAAAAATAGCGTCCCTTCTGTCCATCTCTTATCTAGACGCTCAGGCAATTTTCTTCCATCTGGTTTGGAACAAGGTACTGAAAATAGATTTGATTAACACTCCTCTCCACCTTACTAGTCTAGTTCCTGAATTCGAAGTTTTCCAGATCCCTGTCCAAGGATCGTTGAAGGAGAAAATGTCATGACTGTCCTCGTTAATGAGGTTTTTGAGCCTGTTACCGATCTGTCGGTCATCGCTACGATAGCTAGGCTCATTTACCAAGATGAAACGCATGACTTGGCTGTGGTGATAGATCTAGCAGACCCACCCCGGCAGCCCTACGCCATTGGTCTCGAAGAGTTGCGTCGTTCGTTAGCGTCTGGTCACACGAAACCAGCAGCCATTACCACACCCGAGTTTATGCTTGTGCTTGAGGACCAGCTGGATGAGAGAGCCAAGCAAGGCCGGGACGAAAAGTGGGCGGTCATAGCCCCGCTGCTAGATCCTGAATATCCAGGACAAATATTTGTACGGGGAGAGTTAGGCCGGCTTGTTACCAAACGGGCGTCAGAGCTCGGAATTCAGCGAAAAACGATCTATCGGCTTCTTTACCGATATTGGTTTTATGGTCAAGTTCGAAACTCATTACTTAATAATTACTCGGCGGTAGGAGTTGCCGATAGAAAATATGATCCGAGTAGGCCTCCAGGGCGAAAACCTACGTTTCAAGGCGTTCTCACTGCGCCTTCCAAGATGCTCAGTGCGGTTGATAAACGATGCATACGAGTTGGATATGCCCTTTATGTAAAAGATAAGAAATCTTCTATTTCGAGCGCATATGACGAAATGTTGAGAAGATTCTACTCGGTTCGAGACATCTCTAAAAACAGTGAAGAAGAGCTTCGTTTGCTACCTAGCTTAGAGCTGCCCAGCCTGAGGCAATTCAGATATTGGGGACAGATTTTTTTCGACGAAATTGAAACCGAGCGTGGCCGTAAAGGGTTGAGGAAGTGGTTAAAGGACTGCCGTCCGCTTTCAGGTACCGTTCGCGATTGGCTGCGTGGACCGTGTCATCAGTTTGAAATCGACGCAACTATTGCCGATATTTATTTGGTCAATAGCTACTCTAGACGGATGCTTATTGGCCGGCCCGTAGTTTATATCGTTGTGGATAGTTTCTCCGGAATGATTGTTGGCCTCTATGTAGGATTGGAAGGTCCCAGTTGGAACGGGGCGAGGCAAGCGCTGTTCAACGCGTTTACCCCCAAAGTCGAGTTCTGCGCTCAGAACGGCGTTGAAATCAATTCAGATGATTGGAATTGTCACCACCTGCCCCACCAGATTTACGCCGACAGGGGAGAGATGTTGTCACTGGCAGCAGAGGGGCTATCGTCAGGCTTGGGAATTGAGATGGGCACGGCTCCGCCTTATCGGCCTGATTGGAAGCCTATGGTAGAAAGTCGGTTTGGCATTTTGAATGATTTGACGGGTATCAGATGGCTACCTGGCGGGGTAGCTGCGCGAGACAAAGAGCGAGGCGAGCGAGATTACCGGCTCGATGCCACGCTAAACCTCAAAGAGTTCACCCAGATCCTCATCAATTGCGTGCTCCACTATAACCGGCACCATCGACAGCCTGACCGACTGACTCAGGCGATGATGAATGACGGTGTTGAACCTACGCCCAACGGGATATGGAATTGGGCCTGCGAAAACGACCTGATCGAATCCAACAAACGTCCCGACGAGCTGGTTTACCTCCATCTCTTGCCGCGCGAGCGCGCGACCGTTCAAAAGGGCGGCGTGATGTTTCGCGGCATGCACTACGTTTGTGATATGGCCATAGAGAAAGATTGGTTTGCCAAGGCTCGCAAAGGGGGCGTTTGGTCAATAGAGTGTTGGTTCGATCCGAACTCTGCGGCGCACATCTGGATCCAGGGAGAGGCCAAGCAGTTTATCCGCTGTGATCTTCGACGATCGGATGCCGGTTACGCGAATTACCGCTCGGACGAGATTTTTGATCTGCTCGAAGCCTATCGCCAAAAACCGCCTACTCACCGGCGAGCCGAGCTGGAAAGCCGTGTGCAGCTTAGCGATCAGGTCCACCAGATCATCAGCCATGCGCTCGCAGAACGAAAATTGGAACCTGCTCCGCCCACCAAGGCGGAGGCCACTGGAAACATCCGCGAGAACCGCGCAGAAGAACGTCTCCGTGAGCGTGAAAATGCGGCTGTTCCTGAAGGCGTCAGGGCGGAGCCAGCTTCACTTCAATCTGAATCGACACCGAAAGCGCATGACTCATATGCCGGCGAGCGCACTGCGCAAGTTATCGATTTGCTCAAAAGAATTCGGCCAGGACAGGCAAAATGAAAGGTGCGCAGACGTTTGCCAATTACGTCAAACAGGACATAAGTGAGTATGCGGGCAATCCGCTTATCGAAGCTTTGCCTCCTATATTGTCGGAGGCGGCGGCTATTGAGCTGATCTCGAATTTTCCTCAGCCGGTGGATCCGAAAGAGCTGACCCTCGAAGGATCCACTCGAATTCACTGTATCGACCGATTAAGAACCGTGGTACAGCCGTTTTTGTTACACCTGGAACTGGAGGCCCTGTTTTCACTGCTCATCCGTCGAGGGTATGTTGGGCGTAACCCGATGTCGCCCGCTACCGTCCGGCATTTGCATTCTTTATCGGGGGCTCAGCGTTACCACGATGCGTTCAAGTCCACTGCTGAAACGTTTACCGTCGTCGGCCTGAGCGGTATTGGCAAGTCGACGGCACTCCACGCCATTTTGAGCCTTTATCCACAGACAATCCGTCATGAGCGCTATGAGGGAAAGCAGTTTGTTCATACCCAAATCACTTGGCTGAAGCTTGACTGCCCTCGGGATGGATCGCTGGCTGGATTTTGCCAGCAGTTTTTTTATGCGGTTGGTGACGCTCTAGGAGACAAGGACTATCACAAGCGCTACAGGCATCGAAATATCAATGATGCGCTGCAACAGATGGAGCAGGTGGCCAGCACGTTTTTCATCGGCGCCTTGTTAATCGACGAGCTGCAAAACCTCCACCTGGCGAAAACCGGTGGTAAGGAGAGCATGCTGAATTTCTTTCTGCACTTGGTTAACAACATTGGTATCCCGGTCGTTTTCAGTGGCACGAACTCTACGATTAGCCTGTTCTCAGAAGCCATGCGGACTGCCCGCCGAGTCTGTGGTGCCGGTACGCTGGAATTCAAACGATTCGAAAAAGAGGATGAGGAGTGGCGGTTGTTAGTCGAAAATCTCTGGAGCTATCAGTGGTGCAAGCAGACTGCTGAGCTGACTGACGAGATTTTCGACACGCTGTATGAGCACACTCAAGGCGTCACAGATTTCCTGGTCAAGCTGCTGGTATTGAGTCAGCGTTATGCGGTCCAGAGTGGCTCGGAGTGTTTGACTGCCGAGGTCCTGGTGAAGGTAAGCAACTCAAAAATGCAGATTCTAAAGCCAGCCCTTTCAGCTCTGCGTAGCCGAGATCCGAAGCGGATGCGGCAGTTCGACGATTTGCTGCCGATTGAGGATCAACTGAGCGAAATGAT
>NZ_JABULD010000746.1:0-2919 GCF_014060985.1 Pseudomonas sp. MD195_PC81_125 | reverse complement strand
TTTGTTCCAGTGAGGACAATACGGACTCGTTTACGACCAGAAGTTCATCGACAAGCTTGTAAGTTAGCAATTCTGCTCCAGCATCTACTATAGGTGCACCCAAGCTCGGGAGTAGGCAAGCCACTATCCCAGCAGTAATCATAGGCGTCCGGTAAGCGTCATTAGACTGTGCAGCTTTTGTAGAGAATGTGACAGCTAATCGATCAGCGCAACTAATTAATATCGATTCATTTTCCCGACATGGATTTAATACTGAATTCACAAGTGGGATAAACCGTGAAGCATTCCATTGCCGATCCAATGCGCCATATGTACTCCATATGTCGTTGTAATTGTCTTTTATTGCTTTGTCGAGGTTTGATGGCCACTGATGCATCAAACTACGAAGAGGTGTATTGGGATCTGTTTCATATTTAGGATTACGGCAAAAACTAGGTGGCCCATACAGATTCAGCCCCCAAACGATTGCATTTTGTCCATGGTCATCAAGTTTTTTTGAGATATGTCTACCTATTTCGACTAAATCTAAAATGCTTGCTTTGTCTTGTACAAAGTCTCTTCCTTCCACACAGTCGAGAATGGCGTTAGTACCTATGCCTCCTTCTTGAGTTTCGCCGGCGGTCTGGTTTTTTGCTGATGTAGCGATTAGCGTCAAGGCAGGTGTTCCGGCGTCACCAATAAGCTCAGGTTTTAATAGTACTCCGAGGTCCGATATCAGTCCGCCACTCTGGCAAGCATCTACAATTATATTGCTCTGCTTTGGTGATGTTTCATTAAGCAGTCTAAACAACTCACTCAAAGACAGCGCCGTCATAGACTGTATTCTTGGGTTTGTGTCCCGGAGCCACATATGGAAGCTACCAGAGCTCACACCACCATGTCCTGCGAAAAAAAAATGTGAAATTCTGTATGTGTGAATTTTCGAAAAGCGATTTTTTTTAATGCAGATCTAACTTGCTCAATAGTCGGAGACAGCAGAAGTAGGGAGTGTGCGCTGTTAAACTGACCAACTTCGGGTCTCACGAGAGCATTGAATATTCTTACCGCATCATACTCTGCAGAATCGAGGGGTTTAGCGTGATCATATTCGTTACAGCCAATTGCTAGGAGGATCCTCATCGCGCACTCTCTCCGTAACGAACAAACTTAGCTTTTCGAGCAGATTCTCTTTCCAGCGCCTCAGCCACCTTTCTCGCCTTGATGTCTTCGACCATCGCCTTATATGCTGGAGTGCTTTCTTGCATTGCCCTTGTGAACTGATTAAACGCATCCGTTCCAAGGTGAATCTCTGGGAGTGTCACTTCTCCTGCCTTGTTCGCACTAAACTCGATTTTCTCAAGCATTTCCAAGAAGGCGAGCGGCAGAGATCCAGATTCCTTTGCATTCACAACGTTTCCAGTTTGATCGCAGACCTTCGATAGTGATGAGTAAATCATACTAGCAAACTGAGCTTCCATATCCTCCTGAAAACTATTGAAGCATCTTTCTAAAACTTTAACGTCATGGGCAGCAATGCTCTCGAGCGCAATGTCAAAAAGCGTGGAGTGAGTTTCAAGTCCGCCGTTGTATACTTGGGGGGCGGCAGGATTGCAGAACGCCGCGCCATGCTTTATTCGTTGCGCGTTTTCTGGATTGATATATTTTGCCATTGTGCTTTGCTGAAGCGTAGATAACAGTCTTCTCAGGGATTCATTAAAGTTTTCTACAAAGTCAGAATCTACAAAATAATCAACACTCTGGCTGCTACGCTCCATGATCTCCACCACTTTTACCAATCTAGTTGCGGCTGAAGTTAAAGCCAGCCATGCCAACACTACGAGATGCCGCCGTGCGGTTGTTATAGACCCGTTGAGTGTTACATTTAATTGTAGAACAAAATGTAGAAAATGCTCTGCTGCCGCACTTTTGCAAACTGTAAAGACACCTCCTGTCGGTCAATACAGGGGTCGAAGCTTGGACAATCGAAAATGCTTTATTCAACAGGTGATCAGCTCAACCGTCGTGAGCCGGATCACCTGTGATTCACTTCTCTTTTTTCGGGGGTTGCACTTTCGGCATAGGAAGAGTGTTTTGTACAGGAGGTAACCCTCGATCATTGGTCTGTACTGGTCTGCTTGGGTTATGGCGCGGTGGCTGCGATTTTTCGTTACTCATTGGTCAACTCCGGGTAATGGCTTTGGAAGTACCGTCTCATCTGTAACTCGGCTTTGGTCATAAGATCTGCTTTCTCAGGAATGACCATTCCAGCAAATGCAGATTTCATTACCGCCGATTTCTTCTTGCGTATTGCGAAACGTTTTTCGTTGATTTCTCGTTCGGTCAGTTCACCTTGCGCGACATCAAACCACCCTTTTTCTGCGTCATCAGCTAATACAGAAAGCTCTATTCCCGCTGCGCTTAGAGGCTTGATGCGGGCTTTGAATGGAAGAAATTTGTACACGACCGATACGACTTGGCTGAGCATGATGAAGAAGCCCCACACAAACGCGTATTCTTTCCAGATAGCCCAGCCACCAATACTTCCAGCCGATGCTATGGCTAGTACTATAGCGATTCCTCTCTCTATATTTTCAGATCTGATTTGGTAGAGTTCTAGATAGTAGACATGCGCTTTAAGATTTTGCAGCTCCACCCAATACTGCGCTTGATACATCGCCTTGCTTCCGTTGCTGATGAGAAAAGCCCAATGCCGCGTCTAGGGAATCATACAGTTCCTTTGAGACTGTTTGCACCCAGACAATCCATCTGCCTGGGCCAGAAGCATCCGTCAGATGAGAGGCCGCTCTTGGCCGAAAGCAGACCTGCCTCCACCGACTAATTCGCCGTCACAAACCTGTCACCCCCAACCTGCTAACCTCCCCCTGCGCCACTGACCCCAAAGAGCCCCCAAAAAAAAAAGGTGCCCCCAAGGTGTACTCC
>NZ_JABULD010000474.1:0-1651 GCF_014060985.1 Pseudomonas sp. MD195_PC81_125 | reverse complement strand
GCCTAACCCYTGTGGGGAGCGAGCCTGCTCGCGAAAGGCGTCAGATCAGTCAAAAACTGTTCTGAATGACACACCGTTTTCGCGAGCAGGCTCGCTCCCACATTGGTTTGCATCGCAGGCCGCATGAATCGCTACAATCCCCGCTCCCCCAAGGAGCCCGCATGTCCAACCTGATTGCCGACTGGCGCGACCGCCCGACTCACCGCAAGGTCTGGGCGCTCGCCGCGCCGATGATTCTTTCGAATATTTCCGTACCGCTGGTGGCGCTGGTCGACAGCACCGTCATCGGCCACCTGCCCCACGCCCATCAGTTGGGCGCAGTGGCGGTCGGCGCCAGCCTCTACACCTTCCTCGCCTGGGCCATGGGCTTTCTGCGCATGGGCACCACCGGGTTTGCCGCCCAGGCCGCCGGGCGCAGCGATGGCGCGGCGTTGCGGCAGATTCTGTTGCAGGGTTTACTGCTGGCGCTGGGACTGGCAATCGTGCTCGGCACGCTCGGCGTGCCGTTGAGCGGCGTGGCCCTGCACGTCATGCAGCCGTCGGCGGAACTTGATCAACTGACCCGCGAGTTCTTCCACACCCGGTTATTCGGGCTGCCCGCAGCGCTGGCCAGTTACGCCCTGGTCGGCTGGTTCCTCGGCACTCAGAACGCCCGGGCGCCGCTGGCGATTCTGCTGAGCACCAACCTGATCAACATCGCTCTGAACCTGTGGTTCGTGATTGGCCTGGAATGGGGCGTGGTCGGCTCGGCCCGGGCCTCGGTGATCGCCGAGTGGAGCGGTGCCCTGCTTGGCCTGTGGCTGACCCGTGGCGCCTTGCGCGCCTATCCCGGGCACATCGCCTGGGCGGCCTTGAAGTTGTGGCAGAACTGGCGCCCGTTGCTGGCGGTCAACCGCGACATTTTCATCCGCAGCCTGGCGCTGCAATCGGTGTTCTTCCTGATCACCGTGCAAGGCGCGCGTTTGGGCGATGCCACGGTGGCGGCCAATGCCCTGCTGCTCAACGGCCTGCTGCTGACCGCCCATGCGCTGGACGGTCTGGCCCATGCCGTCGAAGCCTTGTGCGGGCACGCGATCGGCGCCCGCGATCGCCTCGCCCTGCGCCGCTCATTGGTGGTGGCCGGCGGCTGGTCGTTGTTGGCCAGCCTCGGATTTGCCGCGTTGTTTCTGCTGGCCGGGCATTTGTTCATCGAAATGCAGACCGACATCCAGAGCGTGCGCGACACCGCGTTCATCTACCTGCCGTATCTGGCGGTGTTGCCGCTGATTGCGGTCTGGAGTTATTTGCTCGACGGCCTGTTCATCGGCGCCACCCGCGCCCGGGAGATGCGCAATGGCATGCTGCTGACCGTCGCTCTGCTGCTGCCGTTTGCCTGGGCGCTGCAAGGGTTGGGCAATCACGGGCTGTGGATAACGTTCCTGCTGTTCATGATCTTGCGCAGCCTGACGCTCGGCGTATTGGCCCTGTGGCTGCGCCGCGACGACGGCTGGTTCAGCGGCGCCGCTCACTGAGCCGGCGTGTGTTTGACGAACGCGACGACCTGCTCAAGCACCGGCGCCAGGTGCCGAAGCGGCCGCGACAGGCTCGCCACCAGCGTCACATGGACTGGGGCGCGAGTAGTACAGATCCTGCACCGGCACACCGGCCTCGC
>NZ_JABULD010000193.1:0-6034 GCF_014060985.1 Pseudomonas sp. MD195_PC81_125 | reverse complement strand
CGGCAGCTCCTACACCGTACTCTGTAGGAGCTGCCGAAGGCTGCGATCTTTTGACTTTGCTTTTCTAATGTCACGGCTTGGTGACAAACCCCGTCCCCTTCGTTACAAGACCACACCGGCCCGTTGTTTAGACTGCCCGCAGTCATAACAACAAAAAAGGCCACTCATGGATCTTTTCCACCCAGGCTTCAGCAGTTGGCTGAACGCCCCTGCCCACCAGCAATGGCTCGCCGACGAAGGTCTGCGCCTGCTGGCATTCGCCAAGGCTGCCAGGTTGCCCGAAGGCTTCGGCAACCTCGATGAGCGCGGCCACTTGCCCGCCAACGCGCAGGCCGAAACCATGAACACCGCGCGCATGACCCACAGCTTCGCCATGGCCCACATTCAAGGTTTGCCGGGGTTTGCCGAACTGGTCGATCACGGCATCGCGGCCCTGCGTGGTCCATTGCGGGATGCGCTGCACGGCGGCTGGTTTGCGGTCGCCGAACATCGCGACGGCAACACCGGCAAGAATGCCTATCTGCATGCCTTTGTTGCGCTCGCGGCCAGCTCGGCGGTGGTCGCGCAGCGTCCCGGCGCCCAGGCGCTGCTGGATGATGCGATCGACATCATCGACACGTATTTCTGGAGCGAAGAAGAGGGCGCCATGCGCGAATTCTTCAATCGCGACTGGCGCGAAGAAGAGGCCTATCGCGGCGCCAACAGCAACATGCACGCCACCGAAGCGTTCCTCGCGCTGGCCGATGTCACTGAAGACCCGCGCTGGCTGGTGCGCGCGCAACGCATCGTCGAGCGGGTCATCCACGGTCATGCAGCAGCTAACGGCTACATGGTCATCGAACACTTCGACCGCGACTGGCAACCGCTGCGCGAGTACAACCACGACAACCCCGCTGACGGCTTCCGCCCTTACGGCACCACCCCGGGCCACGGTTTCGAGTGGGCGCGACTGTTGCTGCACCTCGAAGCGGCGCGGGTCCAGGCAGGGATGCTCACGCCGGGCTGGCTGGCGACCGATGCGCAAAAACTCTTCGAGCAGAATTGCCGAAACGGCTGGGACGTCGATGGCGCGCCGGGGATCGTTTACACCCTCGACTGGGACAACAAAGCCGTGGTGCGACATCGTCTGCACTGGACCCATGCCGAAGCCAGCGCGGCGGCCAGCGTCTTGCTCAAACGCACCGGTGATGCGCAATACGAAACCTGGTACCGGCTGTTCTGGGAATTCTGTGAAGGCCATTTCATCGATCGCTGTGACGGCAGCTGGCACCACGAACTCGATCCGCAAAACCGCCCGAGCGCCGATATCTGGCCGGGCAAACCCGATCTCTACCACGCGTGGCAAGCGGTACTGATCCCTCGTCTACCCTTGTCACCGAGTATGGCAACCGCTCTGGCGCAAATATCCCGGGCTGTTCCTGTGTAACCATGTGGTGACATTTGCGCGTCCCTTCGTTACCTGCGAAGGGAATCGCCCTGTTTAAACTCCTGTGCAGCGCAAGCACCAGACTTGCATGCATAACAACAAGAAAGGTACATCTCAGATGAATGCGATTTCTCGCCTCGCTACTGTCATTTCTGTCGCCTCCCTGTTCCCGCTCGCAATTCTGCCTCTCAGTGTGTCTGCTGCCGAATCCAAAGGTTCGGTCGAAGTCGTGCACTGGTGGACGTCCGGTGGCGAAAAAGCCGCTGTCGATGTGCTCAAGGCGCAAGTTGAAAAAGACGGTTTCACCTGGAAAGACGGCGCTGTCGCCGGCGGTGGCGGTGCCACGGCCATGACCGTGCTGAAGAGCCGCGCCGTGGCCGGCAACCCGCCGGGCGTGGCCCAGATCAAAGGCCCGGATATCCAGGAATGGGCCTCCACCGGTCTGCTCGACACCGACGTCCTGAAGGACGTGGCCAAAGAAGAGAAGTGGGACAGCCTGCTCGACAAGAAAGTCTCCGATACCGTGAAGTACGACGGTGATTACGTGGCCGTACCGGTGAACATTCACCGCGTGAACTGGCTGTGGATCAACCCGGAAGTCTTCAAGAAAGCCGGCATCACCAAGAACCCGACCACCCTCGAAGAATTCTACGCCGCTGGCGACAAGCTCAAGGGTGCGGGCTTCATCCCGCTGGCTCACGGCGGTCAGCCTTGGCAGGACAGCACCGTGTTCGAAGCCGTGGTGCTCTCGGTCATGGGCGTGGATGGCTACAAGAAAGCCCTGGTCGATCTGGACAACAAGGCGCTGACCGGCCCGGAAATGGTCAAGGCGCTGACCGAGCTGAAAAAAGTCGCGACCTACATGGACGCCGACGGCAAGGGGCAGGACTGGAACCTGGAAGCGGCCAAGGTCATCAACGGCAAGGCCGGCATGCAGATCATGGGTGACTGGGCCAAGTCCGAATGGACCGCCGCCAAGAAAGTCGCCGGCAAGGATTACGAGTGCGTAGCCTTCCCGGGCACCGACAAGGCGTTCACCTACAACATCGACTCCCTGGCGGTGTTCAAGCAGAAAGACAAAGGCACTGCGGCCGGTCAGCAAGACATCGCCAAAGTCGTGCTGGGGGAAAACTTCCAGAAAGTCTTCAGCATCAACAAAGGCTCGATCCCGGTACGTAACGACATGTTGAACAACATGGACAAACTCGGTTTCGACTCCTGCGCGCAGACCGCTGCCAAGGACTTCCTGGCTGACGCCAAGTCCGGTGGCCTGCAGCCGAGCATGGCGCACAACATGGCGACCACGCTGGCGGTGCAGGGCGCGTTCTTTGATGTCGTGACCAACTACATCAACGACCCGAAAGCCGACCCGGCTGATGCGGCCAAGAAACTGGGCGCGGCGGTTCAGGCGGCCAAATAACCGTCAGTAGCGCAGGCCCTTCTTTGTGGGAGCGGGCTTTGTGGTGAGGGGATTTATCCCCGATGGGTTGCGTAGCAGCCCCGGAAAGTTGCAGCGGTGGAGTACCAGAAAGACCGCGTGCAAAGGTTTCGCGACTGCTTCGCAGCCGATCGGGGATAAATCCCCTCGCCACAGAGCTCGCTCCCACAAGGGATCTCACTGTAGTTTTTATTCCCTGTACTGGATTTCTCCATGAGTTCTGTTGCTGTGTTCAGCAAAGCCTCGCCGTTCGATGCACTGCAGCGCTGGCTACCGAAACTGGTGCTGGCGCCGAGCATGTTCATCGTGCTGGTAGGCTTCTATGGCTACATCCTGTGGACGTTCGTGCTGTCGTTCACCACCTCGACGTTCCTGCCCAACTACAAGTGGGCCGGTCTGGCGCAATACGCCCGGCTGTTCGACAACGACCGCTGGTGGGTGGCGAGCAAGAACCTCGCGGTGTTCGGTGGCATGTTCATCGGCATCACGCTGGTGATCGGTGTGCTGCTGGCGGTGTTCCTCGACCAGCGTATCCGTCGCGAAGGCTTTATCCGCACCATTTACCTGTACCCGATGGCGCTCTCGATGATCGTCACCGGTACTGCGTGGAAATGGCTGCTCAACCCGGGCATGGGCCTGGACAAATTGTTGCGTGACTGGGGCTGGGAAGGCTTCCGTCTGGACTGGCTGATCGACCCGGATCGCGTTGTGTACTGCCTGGTGATCGCCGCTGTGTGGCAGGCCTCGGGCTTCATCATGGCAATGTTCCTCGCCGGCCTGCGCGGGGTTGATCAGTCGATCATCCGTGCCGCACAGATCGACGGTGCGAGCATGCCGACCATCTACTGGAAAGTCGTGCTGCCAAGCCTGCGTCCGGTGTTCTTCAGTGCGGTGATGATCCTCGCCCACATCGCGATCAAGAGCTTCGACCTGGTCGCGGCGATGACGGCGGGTGGCCCGGGGTATTCCTCCGACCTGCCGGCGATGTTCATGTACTCCTTCACCTTCAGTCGCGGCCAGATGGGCATGGGCTCGGCCAGTGCGATTCTGATGCTCGGTGCGATTCTCGCGATCATCGTGCCTTACCTGTACTCCGAGCTGAGGACCAAGCGTCATGACTAGTCTCGCTGCCAAACCCGCGTTCAGCCTCAGTCGTGTGGCGATCTACGCGGTGCTGATCCTCGCGGTATTGCTGTACCTGATCCCGCTGGTGGTGATGCTGCTGACCAGCTTCAAGACCCCGGAAGACATCAGCACCGGCAACCTGCTGAGCTGGCCGACCGTGGTCAGCGGCATCGGCTGGGTCAAGGCCTGGGCCACGGTTGACGGTTACTTCTGGAACTCGATCAAGATCACCGTGCCGGCCGTGGTCATCTCCACCGCCATCGGCGCGTTGAACGGTTACGTGCTGTCGTTCTGGCGCTTCCGTGGTTCGCAGCTGTTTTTCGGTCTGCTGCTGTTCGGTTGCTTCCTGCCGTTCCAGACTGTGCTGCTGCCGGCCTCGTTCACCCTCGGCAAGATGGGCCTGGCGAGCACCACCACCGGCCTTGTGTTCGTGCACGTGGTCTACGGTCTGGCGTTCACCACGCTGTTCTTCCGCAACTACTACGTGAGCATTCCCGATGCGCTGATCAAGGCAGCACGGCTGGATGGCGCGGGTTTCTTCACGATCTTCCGGCAGATCATTCTGCCGATGTCGACCCCGATCATCATGGTCTGCCTGATCTGGCAGTTCACCCAGATCTGGAACGACTTCCTGTTCGGTGTGGTGTTCTCCAGCGGTGATTCGCAACCGATCACGGTGGCGCTGAACAACCTGGTCAACACCAGCACCGGGGCCAAGGAATACAACGTTGATATGGCAGCGGCGATGATCGCCGGGCTGCCGACCCTGCTGGTCTATGTGGTCGCAGGCAAGTATTTCGTGCGCGGGCTGACGGCCGGCGCAGTCAAGGGGTAATCATGGCAACGCTCGAACTTCGCAACGTCAACAAGACCTACGGTGCCGGCCTGCCGGATACCCTGAAGAACATCGAACTGTCGATCAAGGACGGTGAGTTCCTGATCCTGGTCGGCCCGTCGGGCTGCGGCAAGTCGACCCTGATGAACTGCATCGCCGGCCTGGAGACCATCACCGGTGGCGCGATCATGATCGGCGACCAGGACGTCAGCGGCATGAGCCCGAAGGATCGTGACATCGCCATGGTGTTCCAGTCCTACGCGCTGTACCCGACCATGAGCGTGCGCGAGAACATCGAGTTCGGTCTGAAAATTCGCAAGATGAGCCAGTCGGCGATCGATGAAGAAGTCGCCCGCGTGGCCAAGCTGCTGCAGATCGAACACCTGCTCAACCGCAAGCCGGGCCAGCTCTCCGGTGGCCAGCAACAGCGCGTGGCAATGGGCCGTGCGTTGGCGCGTCGGCCGAAGATCTATTTGTTCGATGAACCGCTGTCGAACCTCGACGCCAAGCTGCGCGTCGAGATGCGCACCGAAATGAAACTGATGCACCAGCGCCTGAAAACCACCACGGTCTACGTGACCCACGACCAGATCGAAGCGATGACCCTGGGCGACAAGGTTGCGGTGATGAAGGACGGGATCATTCAGCAGTTCGGCACGCCGAAAGAGATCTACAACGACCCGGCCAACCTGTTTGTGGCGAGCTTCATCGGTTCGCCGCCGATGAACTTCATCCCGCTGCGTCTGCAACGCAAGGACGGTCGCCTGCTGGCGTTGCTCGACAGCGGCCAGGCCCGTTGCGAACTGCCAATGAGCATGCAGGACGCAGGGCTTGAAGATCGCGAAGTGATCCTCGGCCTGCGCCCGGAACAGATTGTCCTGGCGAACGGCGAGGGCAATGGCCTGCCGAGCATCAAGGCCGAAGTACAGGTTACCGAGCCGACCGGTCCGGACACCCTGGTGTTCGTCAACCTGAACGAAACCAAGGTCTGCTGCCGCCTGGCACCGGACGTGGCGCCGCAGGTGGGCGAAACCCTGACCCTGCAATTCGATCCGTCGAAAGTGTTGTTGTTCGATGCCAAGACTGGCGAGCGTCTGGGCGTTGCGGGCCAGGCGCAGACCGAGGCGCGGTCGGCGAACGTCGCGCAATTCAAAGGCCGGTAAAAGATCCGTGCAGGAATAAGGTTCATGTGGGAGCTGGCTTGCCAGCG
>NZ_JABULD010000075.1:0-2904 GCF_014060985.1 Pseudomonas sp. MD195_PC81_125 | reverse complement strand
GCATACGCCGCTACCCTTCGCTCTTDAAAATCAAAAAGATCGCAGCCTTCGGCAGCTCCTACACGGGGGAACGAGTTGTTATGGGGTGGCGGTGTAGACCTGACGGCCAGCGAACCAGGTCTGCAGCACCCGGGTGTCATGCAGGGCCTTTTCATCGACGCTGAACACGTCGCGATCGACCACGATGAAATCGGCCTGTTTGCCCGGCGTCAGTGAGCCGATCTGTTGGTCCAGGCCTATGGTCCGCGCCGCGTTGGCGGTATAGGCGTAAAACATGGTTTCGCGATCCAGACGCTCGTCGGCATTCAGCACGCCCATCGGCCCGACGCGGGTGATGGCCTGAGCCATGGCATTGAACGGATTGGGTGAGGACACCGGCCAGTCGCTGGCACCGGCAATCGTCGCACCCTGTTTCAGCAGCGAATGCGCCGGGTATTGATAGCGGAAGGCGAGTGCGCTGACGTAAGGCTTGATCATATCGGTGGTGTAGTCGTCGGCGCTGGCCCACAGCAGTTGCATTGAAGCGATCACGTTCAGCGGCTTGAAGCGGGCGAACTCTTTTGGGTTGACCATCTGCAAGTGGGTGATCGAGTGCGTGATGCCGCTCTGCCGATCCTTGCGCGCGCGTTCGATGCCGTTCAGCGATTCACGCACCGCGCGGTCGCCAATGGCGTGAATGTGTACCAGCCAGCCGCGTTGATCGATGGCGCTGACCAGTTCGCCGAAATGCGCTGGATCGATCAGCAGCTCGCCCTGTTTGTGCGAATTGCGGTACGGATCGATCATCGCCGCGCTCTGCGCCGGGTACTCGATCACGCCGTCAGCGAAGATCTTGACCCCGGGCAGGGTCAGATTGGGGATGCCCTGAAACTGTTGGCGCACTTTATCCAGCGTGTCGAGATCGGCCGGCAGGCTTTTCGGGTTGGCGACCAACAACGCTGCGACGTGCACGCTCATGTCGCCGCTTGCCGACAGCACTTTGTAGGCCGGCAGCACGCCGACGGTTTTCTCGGTGGGTTTGAGCGCGAACACGGCCTCGCCCGGGGCGGCGTTGGCGGCGGGGTCCATCCACGCGGTGATGCCGAGGCTGTTGTTGAAGCGCACGGCGGATTTGGCTGCGCTGAGCATATCGGCCGGGCTCGGCACCGGCATTTTGGCTGCGACCCGGTCCCAGCCGGCATCGACCAGAAAACCGTTGGGTTCACCGTTCGCCAGTGTGCCGATCGTGTCTTTTTCCGCAGCGGGCAGGGTTTTGAGCAAGGCCGCGTCAATGCCGGCGCGCTTGAGCATCACGTTATTGGCCCATGCGGTGTGGTGGTCACTGCCGGTGAACACCACCGGCACGTCGGCCCATTCGCCCTGGTTGAAAGTCTTGCCCAGCGCTTCGGCCTGCGCCCAGTACGCTGAACTCATGCCGGCAATGCTCAGCACGTCGCCGTGCCTGGCCTTGCCATCGTCACGCCAGGCGCGCAGGCGTTTTTGCAATTCCTCGAGGGTGACGACTTCGTCCTCCATGTTGGCCGAGACCATTTCCAGGCCGCCGAAAATTGCGTGGGAATGGCTGTCGATCAAGCCTGGCATCAGGGTCTTGCCGCCGAGGTCGATCACCTGCGTCCCGGGTTCGATCAGCGCCTTGATCTGCGCATTGGTGCCGACTTTCAGCACTTTGCCGTTCTCCACGGCCAGCGCCTGAACCTTTGGCTGTGCACGGTCGGCGGTGAAAATCTTGCCGTTGACCAGCA
Organism: Pseudomonas sp. MD195_PC81_125; assembly: GCF_014060985.1. NCBI lineage: Bacteria > Pseudomonadati > Pseudomonadota > Gammaproteobacteria > Pseudomonadales > Pseudomonadaceae > Pseudomonas > Pseudomonas sp. MD195_PC81_125. The sequence goes on along the minus strand of NZ_JABULD010000075.1, from coordinate 1,162 downwards.
CCAGATCGGTGGCGGCCATGGCTTCCATCGAGGCAAAACTTACAGCGCCAACCAACAGGCTCGGGATGAATCTTTTCATTGAAGATTTCCTTGTTATTGCGTCTGATGGCCAGATTAGTGGCTGACACTGGCCAACAGAACGCCTTCCTCACGAAAAACGTTTTTGCCTGAATGGAAAAAGCATGGACAAGTTGGGTGCACTGAAAATGTTCGTGGTCACCGCGCAACTCGGCAGTTTCAGTCGCGCGGCCGAGCAACTGGGCAAGACCCCGTCGGCCCTGACCAAAGCGGTCAATCACCTGGAGGCGGAACTCGGTGCGCGACTGTTCGAGCGCAGCACGCGGCGGATCCTGCTGACCGAAATCGGCCGGGTCTACCTGGAAACCGCACGGCTGGTGTTGCAGCGGCTGGAGGAGGCCGGCGAAGAGATCGAGCAATTGCAGCACGGTCTGCGCGGCAATCTGAAAATCACCGCGCCACTGGCTTATGGGCGGGCGTTTCTTGATCAGGTGTGCGACGGTTTCTTGCAGCAATACCCGCAGATCAGCCTGCAAGTTGACCTGTGCGACGCGTTTGTCAATCTGCTGGAAAGCGGCTATGACCTGGCCTTGCGCGAGGGCCATGACGACTTGCCGGGGCTGATTGCGCGGGTGGTCGGCAGCAATCGTCTGACCTTGTGCGGCAGCCCGGAGTATCTGGCGCGCAAGGGCTTGCCGGTGAATCCGCAAACCCTTGAGCAGCATGAATGGCTGTTGTATCAGCACCCGTTGCTCAGTCGCGAGTTCTGGTGGGCCGAGCGCGACGGCCAGCGTTTGAGCCTGCCACAGCCGACGGCGCCGCGGTTGCGCAGTGACAATTACGACCTGCTGCTGGCCAGCGCCCTGGCCGGACGCGGCTTGCTGCACACACCGCTGTGGAGCGCCGCGCCGTACATCGCCGACGGGCGTCTGGTACGGGTCATGGCTGACTACGAAATCGACCCCGACAGCTTCGGCCCGCACATTCTCGCGGTGTACCCGAGCCATCGGCGGGCCACGGCCAAGGTCGTGGCGTTCATCGATTACATTGCCGCCTTCCTCGCCGAACGCGGCCTCAACTGAAGCCCCGTTCCCCTGTAGGAGCTGCCGCAGGCTGCGATTTTTTAAAAAAAGATCAAAAAGAT
>NZ_JABULD010000105.1:0-1541 GCF_014060985.1 Pseudomonas sp. MD195_PC81_125 | reverse complement strand
TCAGGGAGCAATAAAAAGGGCCTGCTTCTTTTGGAAGCAGGCCCTTTTTATTTATTGAAGTTGTAACTCAGCAAAACCGGTCAATCACCCGAACTTCATTCTTGTTCTGCATCGAATCCCACGCCTGTTTCAGCGTCTGCAGCACATTGCCGATGAAGTCTTTATCGGCCGCGGCTTTTTTGCCGACATAACCGTGGCCACGGCGGTACATCTTCAGGCGGGCCAGCAGGTTCTGGTTGTTGCGGTCGAATTCTTCTTCACCAGCGTGGGGCGACAGGCAGTCGATATGCACCTGACCCGACTTGCTGATCCAGAGAATGTGGCTGTCGTGGCTGTCTTTTTGCGCCGCGAACATACGAGCCAGTTCTTCGATAGTAGGTTGATTGTTCAGATTCATGATGTTTGCCCCTTGACCAGTCTGGTGATCTTTCAAAGTTGATTCGCTAATACAGGTAGCCCATCGGTTAGTTGATCCCTGGCACCGAAACCAGGACGTCAGCGGTCGCCCGTGAGAAATACGGGGTCATGCGTCTGTTGCATGTAGTCGTGTTGAATAACTGCTACGCAATAGCGTCACAACGAGGAGAAGCAGCGAAAACCGGGAGGCTCCTTGACGACGTTTTCAGGGTCGACCACAAGCATCTTGAGAATTTTCGCCAGCGCTTCTCGTCCTTGTACTGGACGTTCAGGCCAGGTCAGCTTCTTCAATCTGCCTTGTGGGCAGCGTGTATCCGGAAAAAACAACTCGGCGGTCAGACGAGTTTGCTCAAGCGTGTTACCGATGTTCCCGATCGGGGAACGCCTTCATCATGCAAAAGCACAACGACGCCGTCAACGGTTTTGTAGTGATTATTTTTGATCACTACATATTGTCGGACAAAGCTGTTTTGGAATGAGAAAAGTTCCGTTCAGGCAACGGACGCGGGGCTGTGAAAGATGTAGAAGGTGCAGGGATAACCGTCGACCGAACGCTGCTGGCGGACGAACTCACCACCGCTCAATTTGGGGATCAACCGGGCCCAGAAGTGCCGTGCAGGCAGGTTGGCGTCGATATGAAAAATCTGCCACTGACCGGGCAAACGACTCAAGAGGGCAGAGACGACAAACTGCGCGACGCCTTGGCCACGGAAGCGTCGGGTGAGGAAGAGGTAGCTGATGTTGTATTCAGTGCCGTCGATGCGGGTGTCATTGTCGACGATCACGAACCCGGCCAGTTCGCCGTCGATGCGGATCAGGAAAGGTTGGGTAGCTGGATTGCGCCAGTAGTCGTCTTTCGGCTGAATACTGAAGAAGCCATGTTCGCCGAGTTTCAGTGGTAGCCATTGGCTGAAGTCGTACATGTAGAACTGCATGAGGTTTTCGATGGTTTGCAGTTCGTCGCGGTGGGCGGGGTGCAGTTCGATGGTGGGCATTGGGGAAACTCCTGAAGATTGCGGCTTCAGTATTGTCGAATCATACCTTGTGGCGAGGGGATTTATCCCCGATGGGCTGCGAAGCGGCCCCAGCTTTTCCTTAAACCGGGGGACTGCTGCGCAGTCCAT
>NZ_JABULD010000606.1:0-1712 GCF_014060985.1 Pseudomonas sp. MD195_PC81_125 | reverse complement strand
TGCGGCAGCTCCTACAGGGGAAAGTATTCAGAGGGTAAACAGGTCGATGAAACGATTCACGGGGGTCGCTTCAAGCCGCGCCTGATCCGCGCATAACGCGAAGATCTCGCCGCTGCGCTGCGCAGTGAATCGGGTCAGCAGATTCGCCTTGAACTTGTCCTCCAGCAATGGAATACCTTCGACCCGGCGCCGACGGTGGCCGATCGGGTATTCGACCACCACGTTCTCGGTGCTCGATCCATCCTTGAAAAACACCTGCACCGCGTTGGCGATCGAGCGCTTGTCAGCCTCCAGGTATTCGCGGGTGAAACGCGGGTCTTCGACGATGACCATTTTCTCGCGCAGCACATCGATGATCGGGTGCGCGGCGTGGAAGTCGTCCTCGTACTGCTCGGCCAGCAGATTGCCGAACGCCAGCGGCACGGCGGTCATGTACTGCAGGCAGTGATCGCGGTCGGCGGCGTTGGCCAGCGGCCCGACCTTGGAGATGATGCGAATCGCCGACTCATGGGTGGTGATGACGATGCGGTCGATTTCATGCAAGCGGTTGCGCACCAACGGATGCAAGGTCACCGCCGCTTCGCAGGCCGTCTGCGCGTGGAACTCGGCGGGGAAGCTGATCTTGAACAGCACGTTTTCCATCACGTAACTGCCGTAGGGCCGCGAAAAACTGAAGGTGCGTTTGCCCTCCGGCTTGAGCGCCAGATCGTGGTTGGTGTGGCTGAACGACACGTCATAGAAGCCCCACTGCTTGGCCGTCAACACCCCGGGAACGCCCATCTCGCCGCGTAGCGCGATGTCGGCCAGGCGCACGCCGCGGCTGGTCGCATCCCCCCGCCCGCCCAGGACTTGCGCGACCCCGGCGTTCGGCGCATGACGATAAGTGCGCAAGGCCTGACCATCGGCGAAGGCATGGGACAACGCCGACAGCAGCTGCTCGCGATTGGCGCCCATCAGTTTCGCGGTGACGGCTGTGGAGGCGACTTTCACCAGCAACACATGGTCGAGGCCGACGCGGTTGAAGGAATTTTCCAGGGCTATCACGCCTTGAATCTCGTGGGCCATGATCATTGCTTCGAGCACGTCGCGCACGGTCAGTGGCGCTTCGCCGTTGGCGACACGCTTCTGCGACAGGTGATCGGCCACCGCGAGAATCCCGCCGAGGTTGTCCGACGGATGCCCCCATTCGGCCGCGAGCCAGGTGTCGTTGTAATCGAGCCAGCGCACGATGCAGCCGATGTCCCACGCGGCTTTCACCGGATCCAGGCGATAGGGAGTGCCAGGCACCCGCGCCCCGAACGGCACGACCGTGCCCTCGACAATGGGGCCGAGGTGTTTCGTGCATTCAGGGAACCGCAGCGCCAGCAGGCCACAGCCCAACGTGTCCATCAGGCAGTTGCGGGCGGTGTCGAGGGCTTCGGCAGATTCGATGTTGAAGGTGAGGACGTAATCGGCGATGTCCTGCAGGACACGGTCGTAGTCGGGGCGGTTGTTCAGGTCGACGTTGGCGCTCATGTTCGATTCACTCTGGCAGTGGTTCGTTGATGGGACCTCGGTTCAGGCGATGGATTTTTATTTTTGAGATGCAATCTCTGTAGGAGCTGCCGAAGGTGCGATTCTTTTGATTTTTGCTTTTCAAGATCAAGATCAAAAGATCGCACCTGCGGCAGCTCCTACAGTTCTGTTCGGTGTTGGATTCAGAAGGAGTCGCC
>NZ_JABULD010000719.1:0-12202 GCF_014060985.1 Pseudomonas sp. MD195_PC81_125 | reverse complement strand
CATGCTCACCGGTAGCATGACCATCGCCGCCGAAGCGCTACAGATAACCCAACCCGCTGTCAGCAGGCTCATACGCGATCTCGAAGTCGTACTGTCGCTTCGATTGTTCCGCCGAGAAGGCAATCGCCTTATTCCAGGCGCGGAAGCTCAGCTCCTGTACTCTGAAGTCGACAAGTTTTATCAAGGTATCGAACGCATTGAGCGCATTGCGGAAGACTTGGTGACGCTACGCACAGGTACATTGAGAATTGGCTCAATGAGCACGCTCGGGTTGAGTGTCGTAGCCGAAGGCGTATGTCGTTTTGCTCGAAAACACCCCGAGGTCAGGACGTCTCTGGACGTTCGCAACTCGTTGGGCATTATGGAGCTGACATCGGCAAACCAGATTGATATAGGTTTTGTCCAGGTACCGTCAGGTGAGTATCCGGGGATTCAGTCGATCCCCCTGCCCCCGATCAATGCCGTCTGTGTAATGCCTGTTGACGATATATTGGCGAGTAAAGAAGTAGTGACACTTGATGACTTGCATGAACGCCGCTTGATTTCATTGAACACCAATAACCCATTACAGCGCCGTATCACTTCAGCAATGGAAGCGCGCGGTATCGTCAGCCTGTCCTCTGTCGAAACCACCGCCGCTCACTCCGCCTGCGGCATGGTGTCAGGTGGCCTCGGGCTCACCGTGTGCGACCCCTTTACGGCTTCCTACTCGAAATACCCGGGGATTACCTTTAGAAAACTGGATGAAACCATTCCCTTCGAGATTTCCATAGTATTCCCCAGCCATCAGCAACGATCCAAGCTGGCTTCGGACTTCATGCAGATTATGGAAAACATCTTCAAGTCGGAATTCATGTCCATGATTCCGCGTTCGGCGTATTAAGCGGGAGCAGGACCGATCAAGGATGTGCGGCCCTGCTCCAATGAGCATCAGCTCAGATAGCGCTCAACCAGCCTCGCCCAATAAGCGGCTCCAATGGGCAAGTTTTTGTCATTGAAGTCATACGCCGGGTTATGAATCATGCAACCATCCTCGCCAACGCCATTTCCCAATCTGAGGAAACAGCCCGGACGCTGCTCAAGCATGTAGGCAAAGTCTTCACTGGACATCAGTTGATCCGCATGGGCAATCACATGCTCATCACCTACCAGCTCACGGGCAATCTGCAAGGCAAACTCGGTTTCCGCAACGTTGTTATTGATCACGGGATAACCGGCCAAATAGTCGATCGTCGCCGTCGCGCCATAACTGGCAGCTTGGGCATGCACCAAGGCTTCGATACGTTCTTTCAACTGCTCCCGGACTTGCGTACTGAATGAGCGAATACTGAGTTCAAGGTAGGCGGTGTTGGAAATCACGTTATTGGCAACACCCGCCTGTAGCAATCCGACGGTCACCACCGCAGGCTCGATAGGATTGATATTGCGGGCGACAATGGTCTGAAGTGCCATAACCATACTCGACGCGACCACTACGGGGTCCACCGTCAAATGTGGGCGAGCCGCGTGACCACCCATGCCGTGGACAGTAATCGCCACTTTGTCGCTGGCCGACATGAACGCTCCGCTTCGAAACAGGAACGTCCCCGGAGCTTCACCAGGATGGTTATGCAACCCATATACCGCGTCACAGGGAAACCGCTCAAAGAGACCATCGTTCACCATGCGTTGTGCACCGCTATCAAAGCCTTTCTCTTCCGCCGGTTGGAAGTACAGATGCACTGTTCCGTTGAAGTTACGCGTACGCGCCAGGTACTCGGCCGCCCCCAGCAACATTGTGGTATGGCCATCATGTCCGCAAGCGTGCATTTTTCCGTGATAGACGCTGGCATAAGGCAGGCCGGTCTGCTCGGTCAGAGGCAGCGCATCCATATCTGCCCGTATGCCAATACTTTTACCTGAGCCGACGGTCAGGCTGCCGACCACCCCTGTCTCTCCTACGCCCTCCGTGACCCTGAAGCCCCATGCCCGAAGTTTGTCAGCCACCAGCTGCGAGGTTTGAAACTCTTCGTACGCCATTTCCGGATGCTGGTGAATATGATGGCGGATACGTGTCAGTTCAGCAGTTTGAGGGCGCAAGTCCTCGACTTCGCAATAGTGAAGTTCAGTCTTCATTACAGTGAATTCCCAACAATGAGGTGGACGTTGTAAAGCATTACTCGCGAGATGAACCGGGGGTATCAGTCAGTCGCCTGGTTTGGCAAACGCAACGTAAGGGTGCAAATCCCGCCGATCACCAACAGCGTGGCCATTGCGGCCATGCCTTCGACGAACGAACCGGTAAAGGTCTTCAATCCGCCAATAATCGAAGGGCTGACGAACCCTCCGAAGGCACCAATGCTGTTGATGAAGGCAATTCCACCGGCGGCGGCAGTGCCTTTCAGATAGCTGGTGGGGCGTACCCAAAACACGGCGTAAGCGGCATAAGTCGAAAGCGTCGCGAGGGTGATACTGCCCAGCGCAAGCGTGAGGTTGCCCGCACTGAAACCCGTCAACAGCAAACCGATAGCCCCCAGGAATGCAGGCACGGCACCATGCCAGCGTCGCTCACTAAGACGATCAGAACTTCGCGCATTCACCAACATCGCAATAATGGCGGCGATGTAAGGGATCATCGAATAGAGACCAATTTCGAAAATGTCCTTTACTCCGGCGTCCCGCAATAAGGTCGGCAGCCAGAAACTTACCGTATACAGGCCGCAGATCAGACAGAAGTAAATCAGGGCCATCCAATAGACACGCCAGTCTTTGAGGGCTGCAGCGAATGTATGCTGCTTTAGCGCCCGCACCTGTTCCAGATCATCAGCCAACAGTTTCTTTTCTTCTGCAGTCAGCCATTTAGCCTGCGCGGGAGTGTCGTTCAAAAAGAAGTACGCCGTTATACCGAGCAATATGCAGGGCGCGCCTTCAAGGATGAACATCCACTGCCAGCCTGCAAGGCCATGGGTATTGGCGAACGCACCCATGATCCAGGCCGATAGGGGCCCGCCGATAATATTCGAAACGGGGCCTGCCAGCAGCACACACGCCATGACTTGAGCCCGACGTTTACCTGAGAACCAGAACGTCAGATAGAGGATCATTCCCGGTGCAAATCCGGCTTCAAAGACGCCAAGAAAAAACCGCAGGACATAGAAACTGGTGGTGTCGTGCACAAACAACATCGCGGTTGAAGTGGCGCCCCACAGGAACATGATGCGACTCAGCGTTTTGCGTACGCCAACTCGAGCAAGCCAGAGATTACTCGGCACTTCGAACATCACATAGCCGATGAAGAAAATCCCGGCGGCCAAGCCATAAGCGGCATCCGTCAGGCCGAACTCTTGCTGCATCGCAAGCTTGGCGTAGCTGATATTGACCCGGTCCAGATATGCCAGCACGTAGCACAACAACAGGAACGGCAACAGGCGCCAACTGATTTTCCGATAGGCCTGGCGCAAAACCAAGTCATTGGGGGGAATCGAAGTGACAAGCATGTCTGCTTGAGCCATTGGGGAGTCCTCATGAATACCGCATTTATTCTTTTTGTGTGGATGGAATGCGCCTGGCGCTGCCCATTGACAACGAGTATGGGGAGAGGAAAAACTCCAAACAATAGCAATACCTCACGTCGAGCGTTGCTTTTAAGTCAACAGACAGCAGGTGACTACTTTGCAGAAATCCGGGCTTAATGAAAGGCGCCTTCATTACTTTTCAGAAGTCGCGGAGGTCGGCTCCATTCGCGGCGCAGCGGATCGGTTGAACGTCGAACCTTCGGTGATCAGCCGACAGATCCAGCAGTTGGAAGACGAGTTGGGCGTGCAACTTTTACAACGTCACGGCCGAGGCATCATTCCCACGGAAGCCGCCAAATTGGTGATCAACCATTGCCGTGAAAGGCGTTCAAGCGAGGCGCTGCTGCTGACTCAGATTTCCGAGTTGAAGGGCCTGGAAAGAGGCGAAATCCATATCGTGGCAGGCGAAGGATTCATCGAAGAGCTTGTCCGCTGGGTGCTTCAGGACTTTTGCCAGCAGTACCCTAAACTGGTCGTTACCCTGGAGTTCGCCAATGCGGTGGACGTCGTACGCATGCTCGCGAATGATCAGGCGCATATCGGCCTGGCTTTTCGCCCGCCTATCGACCCAGCAGTTCGTACCGTCATGACGCGCAAGCAACCCATGTGCGTGATTACCTGGCCAGGTCATCCACTCACCCAAAAAAAGCAACCACTGGCATTGAGCGATGTGGTTCCTTACCCCGTTGGCCTTATGTCCAGAGGCTTCGGCTTGAGCAACCTCGTGAAGTTGGCGGAATATTCCGATCGCATTCAATTCGAATCCAGCCTGGTCACCAATTCGATCGCCACACTGAAAAGCTACGTCAAGGCACACCTCGGGGTCACCTTTCTGTCCGCGCACGCCGTTGCCAATGAGGTCGCAGAAGGCCAACTCGTGGCGCTCAGAACCAAGAACGAGGTATTCGAAAGTGCAGAAGCTCACCTGATGGTCCGGGCTGGCCGGCAACTGTCGATTGCTGCGGAGCGACTCTTGGATATGTTAAATACAAACGCCGTATTCCATTGTTCTTGAGCGCTGTTTTTTTACTTTAGAAACGCCACAACCTCAACAACAGCGTTGTGGCGACGGAGCGCGTTTAGATCACTTCAACTCGGTTGAATAGTTTACCGGCACCCACAACCACGATTTACCCTGCGCACGTAAATGTCCGAGGCCGGGGAACGAGATGTGCGCGGCGCCGACGAGCGCGCCCTCCCGTGCTGCCAGGGTGAACACTGTCTCGCGGGAAGCCGAGGCGGCCTTCTTGTCCGTGTCAAAGCCGATGGTCACCGACGGATCGGTGAACTGCACAGCGCCAGCATGGATAAGGTCGCCGGCGACGATCATCCTCTGCCCTTTACTCTCGACGATGTAGCTTGTGTGGCCGACGGTATGGCCATAGCTGGACCAGGCCTTGATGCCGGGGAGGATTTCCCCGCTGCCGTGGAAAGGCTGAAATTTTCCTATAGCGATGTACGGGTTGAGCGACGCCATCGCACCTTTCACAAATTCCGGAACGAAGCTTTTGGGGTCGGCCGAGGCTTTATCCAGCGTGGCCTGAGAGAGCCAGTAATCAGCGTCGTGCTGGTCGGCATGGATCGTGGCGTTCGGAAATACGATGGCACCCTTGGCGACAAGGCCGCCAACGTGGTCCGGGTGCATGTGGGTGATGAGGATGTCATCGACCTGCTCAGGTTTGTAGCCAGCAGCCTCCAGGTTGGCCGCCAGCTTACCCAGCGTAGGTCCGAAGAGCGCGCCTGCGCCGGTATCAATCAGGATCAGTTTCTCGCCGGTATTGACGAGATATGCATTCGTCGAAGTCTCGGTCGGCACGCCGAGGAAGGCGTTGCGCAGCGCAGCGGTGGTCTTTGCTGCCGGCTCACTCAGTAACTTGTCGAATGGCGCATCGATGGTCCCATCGCTCAGCGCCGTAATCTCGAAGTCTCCCAGCATCGTCCGGTAGAAGCCAGGCGCCTGGGTCTTGACCTGAGGCGCGGCGGCGAAGGCCATCGTCGGGGCACCGACGGCGCCCAGTGCCAGCGCGACGGCAAGGGCGGTAGAACTCAGGGCTCGGGTAAACGTATTCGTGTTCATAGGACGTCTTTCGTCAGTTGGAATCGAAGGCATCCTATTCAAGGGATTTTTACTTTTGAAATCGATACTTCGCATGCCAGGCATGAGAGCAGTAAATATCTGCCAACAACCTGTCACTCTCCGTCCCAAGGGGGTCGCAGCGCGAGTCCTACGCGTCAGGAAAGAGCGCTGAGTTTGAGTTGTTGGCGGAACCAACTGTGTGCCAGGTCTTTGTCAAAGCGTGCGTGCCAGGTGGAGAACAAATTGAAACTCCGTACCTCGAACGGCAGAGGAAGGGACGCCAGCGAACACTGGTAGCGACTCAGAAAGCGGGAGGGAAGCGCACACACAAAGTCTGTGTTCTGGAGCAGCAAGGGAACGATGTTGTAGTACGGCACGGATACCCCAACGCGACGCGAATGGCCGTTCTCTGCGAGTACATCGTCGATAAAACCATGGAAACCATTCGCCGCGCCCGATACAACCACATGTTCCAGTTGCAGGTACTCATCCATCGTAGGTGGCGCGGTCCCACGGGGATGGTCCATTCGCTGAGCCATCCTGAAGTCTTCCTGCAGCAACAACTCGTGGGACAGGTTGACCGCAGCGCTACGCGAGCCTAATGCGACGTCGATCTCGCCGCTCTCCAACTGTCCAGCAAGGTGGGTCGGGTCGATCGCACGTATCGAAACACGAATGCCCGATGGGCTCGCGGCCTTTACGAGTTGAAGCAGTCGGGGGGCGATGATCGCGGCGGCGTTATCGTTCGCGCCAATTACAAATGTCCGATCTGACTTGGCGGGATCAAACACAGGAACATCACCAACTACGACTTCCAACACCTGCAACGCCTGACGCAGTGGCTGGCGCAAATGCTCGGCGCGCGCTGTAAGCACCATGCCTTTTCCGGATTGCGCAGGGATGAGTAGAGGATCGCCGAACAGATCACGCAGCCGAGACAGCTGCGCGGATAATGCCGATTGCGTCAAATTCAGCTTTGCAGCCGCTCGAGTAACATTTTTCTCCTCAAGCATGACACTCAGGGAAGTGAGCAGCGCCAGGTTGTGTCCAGTCAGATTCATTTGGTTGGATCCGTCCCCCAAAGCAAAACGGCCGCGACGTCATAACTCATATCAAACATAAATGGCCTTCCAGTAAAGACAATCTTTGAGCGAGTTTAAGCGCTGTCTCCATCGCCGGGAATGGCCCCCGGGACTGGCTGTGATAGAAAATCCCCGCGGACTTCACTCACAAAGGTATCAACATGAACACTCCAATCGCGATCATCGGTGCGGGGCTCGGTGGATTGACCCTCGCGCGGGTGCTTCATGTCCACGGTATCGCGGCGACCATCTACGAGGCGGAAACGTCGGCAAAAGCGCGTAGCCAAGGCGGTCTGCTCGATATTCACGAATACAACGGCCAGCTCGCGCTCAAGACAGCCGGGCTCTACGACAAGTTTCTCGGCATCATAATCGAGGGCGCTGATGCGAAGCGGATATGCGATCACCACGGCAACCTCTTGCTTGATTGGCCCAGCGCGGATAAAGGCGCTCGGCCTGAGGTAGAGCGCGGAGATCTGCGCAGAATTCTGCTTGAATCACTGCCTACCGATACGATTCGCTGGGGACACAAGCTCACTGCCGTTGCCTCGCTCGGCGGCGGGCGGCATGGGCTGACCTTCGCTAACGGCGCAACCGTGACTACCGACTTTTTGGTGGGTGCCGACGGCGCCTGGTCAAGAGTTCGCCCACTGCTTTCCGAAGTAAAACCTGCATACGCTGGCATCTCCTTCATCGAAACATTCCTGTTTGACGGTAACAGTCGCTACGCAGCCAGCGCAGAATTGGTTGGTGATGGCACCCTGATGGCGGTGGTACCTAATAAAGGCATTCTTGCCCACCGCCACCCGAACGGAACCCTGCAAACCTACGTAGCACTAAACAGGTCTGAAGACTGGTTCGCTCGCCTCGATCTCTCCGATCCAATGGCTGCCATGGCCCTTCTCGCCGACGAGTTTGATGGCTGGGCACCGGAACTGACAGCGCTGATCACCGATGGTGATACTAACCCTGTGCTTCGCCCGATCCATGCGCTCCCCATCGAGCACAAATGGGACCGCGTCCCCGGAGTGACACTACTTGGCGATGCTGCGCACCTGATGTCGCCGTTTGCTGGCGAAGGTGCCAACCTCGCAATGTACGATGGTGCTCTGCTGGGCGAGGCCATTGTCGCCAACCCCGGAAGTGTCGAAACCGCGCTGATCGCGTATGAAAAGGAACTCTTCCCCCGCAGTGCAGAGACTGCTGCGGAAACGGACAGAAACCTCAAGTTGTTTTTCAACGACAACTCACCGCAGGGCCTGATTGACCTGTTCATCCAGTATTTGCCGGGCTAATGACCGCTCTCACTGAAGTCTGCTCCAGACTTCAGTCAATGAGTGAAACCCAACTTGGAATCAGCGATACGCCGGTACGTCTGTCGGTGGGTGTCGAGGACCTGCACACCGACTCGGCTCAGGCTCTGGCGAAGGTCTAAATCAGACAGTCAGCTAGGACGCAGACACCTGCAACGCGAGCTGCGATCCGGGTGGTGGGTGACGATGGAGGCCTGTGGTGACCAAACGATTCGCCGACCCATTAAGCCCGCACGAATCGCTGCGCCATAACCCGCAACAAGCAATCATTCTCTCCTGCAGCGCCAATCACCTGCACCCCCACCGGCATCTTCCTAACCAGCCCCACCGGCAGGCTGATCGCAGGCAAACCGATGAGGTTCCAGGCACTGTTGTGGCCTAGGAGTGCGGCGCGCACATCGATGTCCTGCTCGCCCACCCGGAGCTCGCGCGCATCGACGGCTGTCGCGGTAATTGGCACGCTCGGCGAGACCAGGAAGTCATAGTGCTCGAACACGCGCGCCATCGCCGCTTTGAGCGGTACCTGGCTCGCCTGTGCGCGGATGTACTGCCAGCCCCTGACTTCACGCGACACTTCGAGACGCTCGCGCACCTCATGCTCGAAAGTATGCGGTGCATCTGCATGCGCTCGGCATGCACATCGAAGGCTTCGGTGCTTAGCAGCACCAGCAACGCGTCTTTCATTTCGGCCGCCAGCGGCACCAGTTCCGCCGTATCCTGCAGCGCCTAGCCAAATAGCAGATGCGCCGCCTGCTAGGCCTGTCGATCCAACTCCGCGCCGACCGGCCAGCAGCAGATGCTCGGCTTCTGAAAAGCAGGCAACCGGAAGCACAGCAACCTCAACCCCTTAACCATCATTTCAATTCACTCGAGGCCACCATATGTACTTATGTACTATAGAGAAATGATTCCGGAAAATAATCTGACGGTGATAACAACGTCGACATTACGCCAATAGTAGATCGACACTATTAAACCGGCAGGAGGACCCGCGATGAGTGAAATTATGGCCAACCTCAAATCTTTCCAGATGCATATTAAAAAACCATACAGCTCCGCTCCTAGGGAGCTGCTAACTGTTTCTAGTTAAAAGGAGTCCTATCGCCGGCCGGGTATCTTGGTGATCGGCAGCTGTCGGCCCAGAGTGTGTAAAAACGCGCTGATGCACTGTCGGCGCGCAGCGCTGACGATTGTTAGCTGAGTAATTGCTCACAACAAGTCCTGCGGATCATCACGAGGGCCTGGGAGCCCATAGCTCCGAAATTGCGCTCCACTTGACCACCCGTTTGCATTCGACCCGACCACTCACTTGCATTCGTCCTGACCAACGATTGCATCGGATTTGACCAACACGCGTTGTAACCATGATCGGCAGAGAACGACCAAAAGCAGGAATTGACCTTGACCGCATGATTTTATATTTGCGTCATAATCGAGTTGTTATATTCGAAAGGCGGAAGTGGTCGTTCCGTGTATGCGTTGTGGTCATACTGCGTACGATTTCCGCTCAAAGAGACGCCCCACCCATAAAATCCTTAAAAAACAGCTGTCTGCCACCTTAGACATTGGGAACTTTGATGTGAGAAACATCTCTTGAGCAAGAAAGATTGAACTCAGTGACGAATCACCTGCTGCAAAAATGTGCGAGCACGGTCAGACTTAGGTGCATCAAAGAACTCAGTAGGTGAAGCTGACTCTACTATCCGTCCGGCATCCATAAACACCACTCGTGATGCAACAGAACGGGCAAAACCAATTTCATGGGTGACCACAATCATAGTCATACCTTCATTCGCCACCTCAGTCATCACATCGAGGACTTCACGAACCATTTCAGGGTCCAGCGCAGCAGTAGGCTCATCGAAAAGCATTACTCGAGGTTTCATACACAAGGCACGAGCAATGGCTACACGTTGCTGTTGACCACCAGAAAGTTGATCAGGATAACGATCAGCCAGATGAGGAAGGTGTACACGAGCAAGATAAAATTCCGCCAGCTCCACGGCATCTCTTTTGGACATTTTCTTGACTTTCTGCAATGCAATAGTGCAGTTTTCCAAGACTGTAAGATTGGGGAACAAATTAAATTGCTGGAAAACCATACCGACTTCTAGACGAACACGATCCAAGGTCGATCGGTCTCGCGTTAACTCATAGCCAGCCACCCTGACTATCCCTTTATCGTGACCTTCAATACCGTTTATGCAACGAATTAACGTAGACTTACCAGAGCCAGAAGGGCCGCAAACGACAATCCGCTCACCAGGTGTTACGTTAAACTGAACATTATCCAAACAACGAAAGTTACCGTACCATTTAGATACGCTTTCCAGTTGAACAACACTCTTGGAACTAGAGATGTTACCATTCGTTTGAATCATAGAGTTTTTCATTACTTACCTCCAGCCCGAGCAGGAACCGATGACCTAATGCCACGCGAGTATCTCCGCTCCAAACGCGCCTGACAGCCCTCAAGGATCGCCGACATAATCCAGTATATAAGTGCTGCCGTGATTAGCATTTCCATATTACGGAAGTCTGCGCGGCCGATTGCCCGTGCCAGATACATCATCTCCCAAACACCCATTGCTGAAACGAGCGCACTATCCTTAAGCATCATAATAAACTGATTACCCGTAGCAGGGACGATAAGTCGTAACGACTGTGGCAAAACAATCCACCGAAGAACCTGCATTTTTCCTAGTGCAAGAGCATCAGCAGCCTCCCATTGTCCTCGAGGAATAGCAGTGATCCCACCACGAAAAATCTCAGCCATATAAGCACCGTAATTCAAAGCCAATGCGAGAATCCCCGCGGGGACTGCGGGAATTGTCAGCCCTGCCTGAGGCAAGCCAAGATAAATGATCAATATTTGAAGTAGAAGTGGTGTTCCTCGAAAAAAACGAAATGTAAAAAAGACGCAATGCCATATGTAAACCCGTCTCCAAAAAGTTTGGCCAGTGCAGCTAATAGCGCAAGAACCATTGCAAGCGCAATCGAAGCTGCACATATAAAAAGAGTCAGAGCTGCACCTTGTAAAAATCCATCCTTTAACTCAAAACCAAGAATCGATTTCGCTTTTTGCAGCGCGTACGCTGGTTCAAAATCAAAAGAGGAACAAAAGAGAACGAACAGGAGCGCCAGTTCCAGCCATACTAAAACTACTGCAAGTCGAAATGGGGTCCGACGGATAATTAGCCAGTTACCAAACAAAAGGAGTGTACCCAGCAGCGTCTTGTAAGATATTCCAGCCCAGCCGGAAATTTCAAACTTGCTAAACAAGGCAAATGCACCGAGCAAAAGTAAAATAGCTCCACAGACTATATCGCGTTTAATTCGACGTGATTCTGAGCTTACAGGCTTCACAAGTGGCGCACATTGTTCATCGAGAGGCAAAAACACTTGTGAATCCTTAGGTATTGTTTTAATTGACATTTCAGGAGCTCCCGCACCAACAAAGATACTGACGAGCACTTTGTTGGTGTCAGCATTATAAATTACTTGATCGACACACTAAGTTAGCTGTCACTACGTATAGTCGATGAATAGTCTGCGTGAAACCATTTCTCCGAGAGCTGTTTCAGCACGCCGTCTTTTTTCATCGAGTCAACCGCTTGCTGGATATGACCAACAAGTTCGGGGTCGCCTTTCTCAATTGCCACACCTAATGGCTCATAAAATAGAGGACCACCTACTTGACGAATTGGATAGCCTGATTTTATCGCACCCAGAATTGCTTGCTGTGAAACAACTACTGCGTCAAGGCGAACACCATCGCCTAACCGAAGATCATCCAGTGCCGTAGCCTCTCCCTCGTATGTCGTCATGACAGGGTCTTTCACTTGAAACATAAAAGGGACTTGGCCATCTGAGTCGATATTTAGTGTTCCAAGGAGGTACTGTTCATATGTCGAACCCGCTTGGGTACCAACTTTTTTCCCGCTGGCATCCGAGGCGGACTGAATAGTTGTGTTCTTTGCGTGAACAGCTATACCACCGGGTGCATAGTAATAAATAGCTGGAAAATCTAGTACTCGTCGACGCTGAGCAGTTGGGGTCATAGAACCAACAGAAAGGTCCCACCTGCCTTGCCAGTTACCAGCCGTGATAACATCCCAGCTTGGGGTGACAAAACGTACATTGACGCCAATCCGTTTGGCTATTTCACGCGCAACT
>NZ_JABULD010000671.1:0-5737 GCF_014060985.1 Pseudomonas sp. MD195_PC81_125 | reverse complement strand
TCGCAGCCTTCGGCAGCTCCTACAGGGACATGGTTTGTGCGTGCCCTGCGTAGGAGCTGCCGCAGGCTGCGATCTTTTGATCTTCAAGAACCCAGCGTCAACCCATTCGCTGGCAACGGCAACGCGGTCTTGTAGCGCACCTGCTTCAAGGCAAAACTCGACCGGATGTTCGCCACCCCCGGCACCTTGGTCAGAAAGTCCATCATGAAGCGTTCAAGCGCCTGAATCGTCGGCACCAGCACCCGGATCAGATAGTCCGGGTCGCCGGCCATCAGGTAGCACTCCATCACCTCGGGGCGGTCGGAAATCGCCTCTTCGAAATGCTGCAACGCCTCCTCGACCTGCTTCTCCAGACTGACGTGGATGAACACGTTCACGTGCAGCCCCAGCAGATCGGCATCCAGCAGCGTCACCTGCTCGCGAATCAGGCCTAATTCCTCCATTGCCTTGACCCGGTTGAAACACGGCGTCGGCGACAGGTTCACCGAGCGTGCGAGGTCGGCATTGGTGATGCGCGCATTCTCCTGAAGGCTGTTGAGAATGCCGATGTCGGTACGGTCCAGTTTGCGCATGAGACAAAACCACCTGTTTTTTATGTTTATGCAGAATTTCTATCTGCAAATCGTCTCCAACGCAACGAAACAGAGAGAAATATTCTTCTTGGCCGGGCCTATGATTGTTGTAGGACAAGATTTCTTTCACCCAAGAATGATTGCCAGCTCACTACAAGAAATTCACAAGATCGAGCGTAGAAGCCATGACCCAAGCGTATGAACCGCTGCGTCTGCACGTCCCTGAACCCTCGGGCCGCCCAGGCTGCAAAACCGACTTCTCCTACCTGCATCTGACCGATGCCGGCACGGTGCGCAAACCTTCCATTGACGTCGAACCTGCCGACACCGCCGACCTGGCGCGTGGGCTGATTCGGGTGCTCGACGATCAGGGCAACGCCCTCGGTCCCTGGGCTGAGAATGTGCCGGTCGAAATCCTGCGCAAGGGCATGCGTGCCATGCTCAAGACGCGGATCTACGACAACCGCATGGTGGTCGCCCAGCGCCAGAAAAAAATGTCGTTCTACATGCAAAGCCTTGGCGAAGAAGCCATCGGCAGCGCCCAGGCCCTGGCCTTGAACATCGACGACATGTGCTTCCCGACGTACCGCCAGCAAAGCATCCTGATGGCCCGCGAAGTGCCGCTGGTCGACCTGATCTGCCAGCTGCTGTCCAACGAGCGCGATCCGCTCAAGGGCCGGCAGTTGCCAATCATGTACTCGGTCAAGGACGCCGGCTTCTTCACCATCTCCGGCAACCTCGCCACTCAGTTCATTCAAGCCGTCGGCTGGGGCATGGCCTCGGCGATCAAGGGCGACACCAAAATCGCCTCGGCGTGGATCGGTGACGGTGCCACCGCCGAATCGGACTTCCACACCGCCCTCACCTTCGCCCACGTTTACCGCGCGCCAGTGATTCTCAATGTGGTCAACAACCAATGGGCAATCTCGACCTTCCAGGCCATCGCCGGAGGTGAAGCCACCACTTTCGCCGGACGCGGCGTCGGTTGCGGCATCGCCTCGTTGCGCGTCGATGGCAACGACTTTTACGCAGTCTACGCCGCCTCCGCCTGGGCGGCTGAACGCGCCCGGCGCAACCTCGGCCCAACCATGATCGAGTGGGTCACCTACCGCGCCGGCCCGCACTCGACCTCCGACGATCCGTCGAAATACCGTCCTGCCGACGACTGGAGCCACTTCCCGCTGGGCGACCCGATTGCCCGCCTCAAGCAGCACCTGATCAAGGTTGGCCACTGGTCGGAAGAAGAGCACGCCGCCGTCAGCGCCGAACTCGAAGCCGAGGTGATTGCCGCGCAGAAACAGGCCGAACAGTACGGCACCCTCGCCGGCGGCCAGATTCCAAGCGCCGCGACCATGTTCGAAGACGTCTACAAAGAGATGCCGGAGCACTTGAAGCGCCAGCGTCAGCAGTTGGGGATCTGACATGAACGATCACAACAACAATATTCAGTTGGAAACCGCCATGACCACGACCACCATGACCATGATCCAGGCCCTGCGCTCGGCCATGGATGTGATGCTTGAGCGTGACGACAATGTGGTGGTGTTCGGGCAGGACGTCGGCTACTTCGGCGGCGTGTTCCGTTGCACCGAAGGACTGCAGACCAAGTACGGCACCTCGCGGGTATTCGATGCACCGATCTCCGAAAGCGGCATCGTCGGTGTGGCGGTGGGCATGGGCGCCTACGGCTTGCGTCCGGTGGCCGAAATCCAGTTTGCCGACTACGTGTACCCGGCGTCTGACCAGATCATTTCCGAAGCCGCGCGCCTGCGTTATCGCTCGGCCGGCGAGTTCACCGCGCCGATGACCCTGCGCATGCCCTGCGGCGGCGGCATCGTACGGCGGCCAGACCCACAGCCAGAGCATCGAGGCGATGTTCACTCAGGTGTGCGGCCTGCGCACCGTGATGCCCTCCAACCCATACGACGCCAAAGGCCTGCTGATCGCCTCCATCGAAAACGATGACCCGGTGATCTTCCTCGAGCCAAAACGCCTGTACAACGGCCCGTTCGACGGCCACCACGACCGCCCGGTAACCCCGTGGTCGAAACACCCGCAAGCCCAGGTGCCGGACGGTTACTACACCGTACCGCTGGACGTCGCCGCGATCACCCGTCCGGGCAAGGACGTGACCGTGCTGACCTACGGCACCACCGTGTATGTTTCGCAAGTGGCTGCCGAAGAGTCCGGCGTAGATGCCGAAGTCATCGACTTGCGCAGCCTGTGGCCGCTGGACCTGGACACCATCGTCAAATCGGTGAAAAAAACCGGGCGTTGCGTGGTGGTACACGAGGCCACTCGCACCTGCGGTTTCGGCGCCGAGCTGGTAGCGCTGGTGCAAGAGCATTGCTTCCATCACCTGGAAGCGCCGATCGAACGCGTCACCGGTTGGGACACGCCCTACCCGCACGCGCAAGAGTGGGCGTATTTCCCAGGGCCTTCCCGAGTGGGCGCGGCGTTGAAACGGGTCATGGAGGTCTGAATGGGCACGCACGTTATCAAGATGCCGGACATCGGCGAAGGCATCGCAGAAGTAGAGCTGTCGCAGTGGCACGTCAAGGTCGGTGATCTGGTCGTTGAAGACCAGGTGCTGGCGGACGTGATGACCGACAAGGCAATGGTCGATATTCCGTCACCGGTCCACGGCAAGGTGATTGCCCTCGGCGGTCAGCCGGGGGGAAGTGATGGCGGTCGGCAGTGTGCTGATCAGCATCGAAGTGGAAGGCGCCGGAAACCTGAAAGAGTCCGCCGCGCCAGCACCGGCTGCTGCGAATGAGCCGCCTGCTGCGCCGAAAGTTGAAACGGTTGCCGAGAGTAAACCTGCCGCCGCTGCCGCACCGCGTCCGGCGCCAGTGTGCCAGGGCCCTATGGTTGCCCGCGAAGCCGATGAGCGTCCGCTGGCCTCGCCGGCCGTGCGCAAACATGCGCTGGATCTGGGCATTCAATTGCGTCTGGTCCGCGGCACTGGCCCGGCCGGTCGCGTGTTGCACGAAGACCTCGAAGCCTATCTGGCGCAGGGGCAGTCGAACGCTTCGACACCGGTCGCCGCTTACGCCCAGCGCAACGACGAAGAACAGATTCAGGTCATCGGCATGCGCCGCAAGATCGCCCAGCGCATGCAGGACGCCACCCAGCGTGCCGCGCACTTCAGCTACGTCGAGGAAATCGACGTCACCGCCATCGAAGAACTGCGCGCGCATCTGAATGAGAAACACGGCGCGAGCCGGGGCAAGTTGACCTTGCTGCCGTTCCTGGTGCGCGCGCTGGTCGTGGCCCTGCGCGACTTTCCGCAGATGAACGCCCGTTACGACGACGAAGCCCAGGTCATCACCCGCCTTGGCGCGGTGCATGTCGGCGTCGCCACCCAAAGCGATGTCGGCCTGATGGTGCCGGTGGTGCGTCACGCCGAGGCGCGCAGCCTGTGGGACAGCGCCGCAGAAATCTCGCGTCTGGCCAATGCCGCCCGCAATGGCAAGGCCAGCCGCGACGAACTGTCCGGCTCGACCATCACCCTGACCAGCCTCGGCGCCCTTGGCGGCATCGTCAGCACGCCGGTGCTGAACCTGCCGGAAGTGGCGATCGTCGGCGTGAATAAAATCGTCGAACGGCCGATGGTCGTCAAAGGCCAGGTGGTGATCCGCAAGATGATGAACCTCTCCAGCTCCTTCGATCACCGCGTGGTCGACGGCATGGACGCGGCGCTCTTCATCCAGGCCATTCGTGGTCTGCTCGAACAACCCGCGACCCTGTTTGTGGAGTGACACCATGCAAACCTTGAACACCACGCTGCTGATCATTGGCGGCGGCCCCGGCGGCTACGTCACGGCGATTCGCGCCGGGCAACTGGGCATCTCGACGATTCTGGTCGAAGGCCAATCGCTCGGCGGCACCTGCTTGAACATCGGCTGCATTCCGTCGAAAGCGCTGATTCATGTAGCCGAGCAGTTTCACCAGACTCAACACCACAACCAGCATTCGGCACTGGGCATCAGCGTTTCCGCGCCGACCCTCGACATCACTAAAAGCGTCGAGTGGAAGGACGGCATCGTTGATCGCCTGACCACCGGCGTCGCCGCGCTGCTGAAAAAGAACAAGGTCCAGGTCATCCATGGCTGGGCCAAAGTCATCGAACGGCAAAACCGTGGAAGTCGGCGACACGCGGATCCAGTGCGAACATCTGGTGCTGGCCACCGGTTCGACCAGCGTCAACCTGCCGATTTTGCCGATTGGCGGGCCGATCATCTCCTCCACCGAAGCGCTGGCACCGAAAGCGGTACCCAAACGTCTGGTGGTGGTCGGCGGCGGTTACATCGGTCTGGAGCTGGGCATTGCTTACCGCAAGCTCGGCGCCGAAGTCAGCGTGGTCGAGGCGCAGGATCGCATCCTGCCGGCCTATGACGCCGAGCTGACGCAACCGGTGCACGAAGCGCTGAAGCAACTGGGCGTGAAGCTCTATCTCAAGCACAGCGTGCTGGGTTTCGACGGCACTCTGCAGGTGCGTGACCCGAACGGCGACACCCTCAATCTGGAAACCGATCAGGTGCTGGTGGCCGTCGGTCGCAAGCCGAATACGCAGGGCTGGAACCTCGAAGCGCTGAATCTGGATATGAACGGCTCGGCGATCAAGATCGACAACCGCTGCCAGACCAGCATGCGCAACGTCTACGCCATCGGCGACCTGAGCGGCGAACCGATGCTCGCGCACCGCGCCATGGCCCAGGGCGAAATGGTTGCCGAACTGATCAGCGGCAAGCACCGCGAATTCAATCCGACCGCCATCGCCGCCGTGTGCTTCACCGACCCGGAACTGGTGGTGGTCGGCCAGACCCCGGACGAGGCCAAGGCTGCCGGGCTGGACTGCATCGTTTCCAGCTTCCCGTTCGCCGCCAATGGCCGGGCGATGACCCTGGAATCGAAAAGCGGCTTCGTGCGCGTAGTCGCGCGTCGCGACAATCATGTGATTGTCGGCTGG
Organism: Pseudomonas sp. MD195_PC81_125; assembly: GCF_014060985.1. Lineage (NCBI taxonomy): Bacteria > Pseudomonadati > Pseudomonadota > Gammaproteobacteria > Pseudomonadales > Pseudomonadaceae > Pseudomonas > Pseudomonas sp. MD195_PC81_125. The sequence continues at coordinate 193 of NZ_JABULD010000671.1, read as the reverse complement.
CAGGCGGTCGGAGCAGGTGTTTCCGAATTGTCGACCGCGTTTGCGCAAAGCCTGGAAATGGGCGCGCGCCTGGAGGACATCGGCGGCACCATCCATGCGCATCCGACCCTGGGTGAAGCGGTGCAGGAAGCGGCATTGCGGGGCTTTGGGGCATGCGTTGCACCTGTGATGGTGGGTGGCTGTAATGGCCCCC
>NZ_JABULD010000618.1:0-3484 GCF_014060985.1 Pseudomonas sp. MD195_PC81_125 | reverse complement strand
TGAAAAACAAAAATCAAAAAGATCGCACCTGCGGCAGCTCCTACAAGGATGGTGTTGATTCAGCAGTATTAGCGAATATTCGATGACCACCCCACTCCCCCTGCTACCACTGCGCCCTGCCCGTTCCGTCGGGCAGTCGCTTCACCGCCGTCGTGCTCGGGGAATCCCGCGAGTTCTGCTGTCCCGGCTGTCAGGCCGTGGCCGAAGCCATCGTCGCCGGCGGTCTGGAAAGTTACTACCAGCATCGCAGCGAAGCCTCGGCCAACCCCGAAGCCTTGCCGGTGCAATTGACCGATGAACTGGCGCTGTACGACCGCGCCGACGTGCAAAAACCCTTCGTCCGTCACGCGGGCGAACTCGCCGAAACCACGCTGTTGATGGAAGGCATCAGTTGCGCCGCCTGCGGCTGGCTGATCGAGAAACACCTGCGCACTCTGCCGGCAGTGGCTGAGGCACGACTGAATCTGTCCAACCATCGCCTGCATGTGCAATGGGCCGACGCGCAATTGCCGCTGAGCCAGATCCTCGCCGAGCTGCGCCACATCGGTTACGTCGCCCACCCGTATCAGGCCGACCGCGCCAGCGAACAACTGGCCAGCGAAAATCGCCTGGCCCTGCGCCAGCTCGGCGTCGCCGGATTGCTGTGGTTTCAGGCAATGATGGCGACCATGGCCACCTGGCCGGAATTCAACATCGACCTCAGCCCCGAATTGCACACGATCCTGCGCTGGGTCGCGCTATTTCTCACAACACCGATCGTGTTCTATAGCTGCGCGCCGTTCTTCAAGGGCGCGATGCGCGATCTGCGCACCCGCCACCTGACCATGGACGTCTCGGTGTCGCTGGCCATCGGCAGCGCCTACATCGCCGGGATCTGGACCTCGATCACCGGGGTCGGCGAACTGTATTTCGATGCGGTCGGGATGTTTGCGCTGTTCCTGCTCGCCGGGCGATATCTGGAACGCCGTGCCCGCGAGCGCACCGCCGCTGCCACCGCGCAGCTTGTAAACCTGCTGCCGGCCTCGTGCCTGCGTCTCGACACCGACGGCCAAAGCGAACGCATCCTGCTCAGCGAACTGCGCCTGGGTGACCGGGTGCTGGTGCAACCAGGTTCGATCCTGCCGGCGGATGGCAGGATTCTCGATGGCCAGTCAAGCATCGACGAATCGCTGCTGACCGGCGAATACCTGCCGCAACCGCGCACGCTGGGCGATGCGGTCACCGCGGGCACGCTGAATGTCGAGGGCGCGCTCACCGTCGAGGTATTGGCGCTGGGTCAGGACACACGCCTGTCGGCCATCGTCCGCCTGCTCGATCGCGCCCAGGCAGAAAAACCGCGCCTGGCGGAAATCGCCGACCGCGCGGCGCAGTGGTTCTTGCTGTTGTCGCTGATTGCGGCGGCGGGCATCGGCTTGTTGTGGTGGCAGCTGGATGCGTCGCGGGCGTTCTGGATTGTCCTGGCGATGCTGGTCGCGACCTGCCCTTGCGCGCTGTCACTGGCAACCCCGACGGCGTTGACCGCTGCCACCGGCACCCTGCACAAACTCGGCCTGTTGCTGACGCGCGGGCATGTGCTGGAAGGCCTGAACCAGATCGACACGGTGATCTTCGACAAGACCGGCACGCTGACCGAAGGCCGCCTGGTCCTGCGCTCGATTCGCCCGCTGGGCACACTCAGCAGCGACCAGTGCCTGAGCCTTGCCGCCGCCCTGGAAAACCGTTCGGAACACCCGATTGCCCGTGCTTTCGGTCGTGCGCCATTGGCGGCTGAAGATGTGCACAGCACGCCGGGACTCGGTCTCGAAGGACGGGTAGGTACACAGCGCTTGCGCATTGGTCAGGCGGGGTTTGTCTGCGCCCTCAGCGGTTCGCCACTGCCGGCGATGCCGGATGAGCCGGGTCAGTGGCTGCTGCTCGGTGATGACTCGGCAGCGCTGGCATGGTTCGTCCTCGACGATCGCCTGCGCGACGATGCGCCCGCCCTGCTCGCCGCCTGCAAGGCGCGTGGCTGGCGCACATTGCTGCTGTCCGGCGACAGCTCGCCGATGGTCGCCAGCGTCGCCGCCGAACTGGGTATCGACGAGGCCCGTGGCGGTCTGCGTCCGGATGACAAACTGCGCGTGCTGCAACAACTTCATCAGGAAGGACGCAAGGTGTTGATGCTCGGTGACGGGGTCAACGACGTGCCGGTGCTGGCCGCTGCCGACATCAGCGTGGCCATGGGTTCGGCCACTGATCTGGCGAAAACCAGTGCCGACGCGGTGCTGCTGTCCAACCGCCTCGATGCGCTGGTGCACGCCTTCACGTTAGCGCGCAGAACCCGTCGGGTAATCATCGAGAACCTGCTGTGGGCGGCGCTGTACAATGGCCTCATGTTGCCGTTCGCCGCCCTCGGCTGGATCACCCCGGTGTGGGCCGCCGTCGGCATGTCGATCAGTTCGTTGACCGTGGTGCTCAACGCCCTGCGCCTGACTCGCCTGCCGAGCGCGCCGGTTGCCGGCACCCGTTCAGAAACCCGCCCGTTGCCGGCTTGAGCCGCGCGGGCCTGGAGTACCGATGCCAGCTCTTTACGTGATGATCCCCGCCGCCCTGCTGATCGTGGCCATCGCTGTGTACATCTTCTTCTGGGCGGTGGACAGCGGCCAGTACGACGACCTTGATGGCCCGGCCCACAGCATCCTGTTCGATGATCAGGACCCGAACCACACCGCCGCCGTCGACGAAGCCAAATCCGACAAACCGCAGGACAAGGCACCACCCCATGCTTGAGCTGGCGCCTCTCCTGGTTTCCGCGCTGATCCTCGGCCTGCTCGGTGGCGGGCATTGCCTGGGCATGTGCGGCGGCCTGATGGGCGCGCTGACCCTGGCGATTCCCAAGGAACAGCGCAGCCGCCGCTTTCGTCTGCTGCTGGCGTACAACCTCGGACGGATCCTCAGTTACGCGACCGCCGGTTTGCTGATCGGCCTCGCCGGTTGGGCGGTGGCGAACAGCCCGGCGGCGATGGTCATGCGAATTCTCGCCGGGTTGCTGCTGATCGCCATGGGCCTGTATCTGGCCGGCTGGTGGAGCGGCCTGACCCGCATCGAAAGTCTTGGCCGTGGTTTGTGGCGCTACATTCAACCTGTCGCCAATCGGCTGTTGCCGGTGTCGAGCCTGCCCCGCGCTTTATTGCTCGGCGCGCTATGGGGCTGGCTGCCATGCGGACTGGTTTACAGCACGCTGCTGTGGTCGGCGAGCCAGGGCAATGCGCTGGACAGTGCGTTGTTGATGCTGGCGTTCGGGCTAGGCACGTGGCCGGTGCTGCTCGCGACAGGGCTGGCTGCCGAGCGGGTGACGGCGTTGCTGCGCAAACGCAGCGTGCGCGTGGCCGGGGGCTTGCTGGTGATTCTGTTCGGGATCTGGACCCTTCCTGGCCCCCACCAACATTGGCCTGATGGGTCACTGATCTGATCAAAGCCCTGAGAAGATCCATTGTGGTGAGGG
>NZ_JABULD010000745.1:0-7439 GCF_014060985.1 Pseudomonas sp. MD195_PC81_125 | reverse complement strand
CAGGCAGCCGTACGTCAGTGACGATGCGGTCAGCGTGCGGCCAGTGATTTGCGCTGAAGTTCACAAGCCTGATGAGCGAGAGCTGTATAACGCCATTCTTCGAGAGTTCTGGGCACCCCACAACCCCGTCGCGCCGCTGGAAAAGCTTCGACATCAGGCCATTCATCTCTTGCGTGATGCGCGTACTCGCATGCTCATTCTTGACGAAGTGCATACGATCAACAACGGATCGGCTGCCAAGCGCATGGATGTCATGAACGAATTGAAGATGCTGTCGAACATCCTCCACATTCCTTTGGTGTTGGTCGGCACCCGGACGGCACTTCAGCTACTGGTCCTGGATTCGCAGTATTCAAGCCGGTTTGAGGTTGTCTCGCTGCCCAACTGGTCGGTCAATGCCGAGTTTCAGCGTTTCCTGAAAAGCTTCGAATCAGTGCTCCCTCTCAAATTCGCTTCAAAACTGTACTCGCCGGAGCTCACCCCGCTCATTCACGCGATCTCCAATGGCAACACGGGCAACATCGAATACCTTTTACGTGAGTGTGCAAGGGAGGCGATTCGAAACGGTTCGGAAGTGATTGACCGTCGACTGCTGGAGAAAAACCAATGGATGCGTCCTACCAGTGCAGATGGGGTGCGGGAGCGCGTCCTTTAAATCCGGTCTGGCCGATGGTGCCAGCTCTTCTGCAGGACGAAGTTATCTCCTCCTGGCTAATGCGATGTGCTTTGGCCCAAGGTTGCGATGCCACGACGCTAACAGGCGAGGTCTGGCCTAGGCTGAGGTACTGGTGCAACGATCCGGACAGAGATTTATCCATTGAACAGTCGCAGCATCTGACCCGCCTTTCTGGCATTCCCATAGCAGCGCTTCAAGCGGCCACTTTACAGCCGCTGTATCAGTTGATGACGGGAACTGCGGAATTCCCAAGAGGGATAGCGCCCTGGTTTCTCTGTCTGGGGTGCCGGAATCGACGTCGCAGCGGCGGCCTTCAGTACTGCCCAAAATGCTTCAAGGAACGACTTCCTCATTACCTGATACAGGATCGGCTGGCGTGGCACAGCGCATGTCCATTGCACCAGGTGATTCTGCTGGACCGCTGTGAATGCTGCCATGCGCCATTATGCCCTCATCTGCTTGCACCACCTGAGCAGACGCTAGGTCGGTGCCATCGCTGCGGATATGAGCTGGGCTTCGCGTCAACTGACAGGGCACCGATCCAGGCTCTGAGTTTCCAGCTTGCGGCTGATGAGCTGTTTTCCAAACCTACCCTGCGGTATGGCGAGAACCATCTGCTTCTGACTGAATGGTTTGCTCTGTCGCGATGGATGATTGGTATATTGCGCACCGCCGCGCGCGCACCCAGCCCCTGCACGGAGATGTTTTTCCGTGAGCTTGGTGTGAACCTGGCCGAACTCAGGCCTCCTCCAACGGGCTTGCCATTCGAGTATTTGTCACCCGTGGACCGCGCAGGCGTCTTGGCACACGTCTGGAGCATGCTAGAGGTCGGTCCCGAGCGCTTGGTGGCCGTGGCCGAGCGGGAGCACGTGCGCCCATCGCTGTTGCTGCCGCGCTCGGGAGAGTTACCGGCCTCACTTGCTAGACTTGGCGCAGTGCTGAAAAGCAGTCGACGCCGTAACTACAACCTCGCCCCAGTCCGAACCCCGCGCTCTGTGAAAAGCGTATTGATGAGATGGCAACGATTGCTCAGGAAGTTTCAACGATGACACCTCCGGAACTGCCACTGAAATGCGATGAATGCCAATGCATCGCATCGAAGATTCACCGGATCCACAAGGGACGGCGATTCTGCAACACGTGCTATGCCCGACTGTTCAAGCGCCGATTGTGTTCCGGCTGTGACAATTTCGCCCGGCTCCCCGTATTTGAAAAAGACGCCAAATGCATCCGCTGCGAGTCGAGAGCGCCTTGTGTACGGTGCAAGAAGACCGGGAAGCCGGTCGGATTGATGACGGTCTATGGCCCAGCATGTGCCAGCTGTGCACATCACTTTTCCGAACCTGAGCCTTGCCACCGATGCGGCAAGCTATCAACAAAACTAACCCGAGTCCTAGCGATCGATCCCGATGTTCGCTGCTGCGCTCAATGCGCACGGGCAGGCGCGGCAACGTGCCCGGATTGCCGTCATCACCGTTTCTTGGTCCAGTGCAACGATGGTCTGATGCGGTGTAAATTGTGCGCTGAAAAAGGCAAAGTTCAGTGTGCCAGCTGCACCCGGTTGATGCCGGCGGGACGCAAAAACGAATGCGAGACCTGCGCCTGGGAAAAGAGCCTTGATCGTCGCGCGCATATTCATGTCGAACTGTTCGCCCATGCCAGCACGCGTCAACGCTTCAATGAGTTCTGCCTGTGGCTCAAAAGTCAGATGGGGGCGCAGAAGGCTGCGCTGAAACTCAAACACTACGTGCCCTTTTTCAGCTTCCTGGATGCGCATTCCGTTGGTTTACCCTCGTACGTTTTCCTGCTCGAACATTTCAGTGCAGAGGGGCTTCGTAGGATGCAGACCCCAATGCTATGGCTCAGTGAGCGGTACGGTGTCGCGGCCGATGAGCAACTGCGCAACCAACACTCCGAAAAACGCCGAATTCAAGAGTTGATCGAATCGACGCCCGCCGGCGTTGGCTTGGAAGCACTGCTGGGTTACCGAGAGTATCTTCGGACCAAACAAGGCGACGGATCTACGTCGATCAGTTCTGTTCGGCTTTCCTTGCGTGCCGCGAAAAACGTATTGGCTTCAGCGTCACAGCAGTTCGATACGTTGCCCACGCAAAAGACGGTAACGGCATATCTCACTCAGTCGCCGGGACAGCGTGCGACCGCGCAAGGCTTCATCAGTTATCTGAACCGAACCCATGGACTCAGCCTTACAACAGAACTCAGCGAGCGTGCGGTAGCAAGGGCGAAAAATCGTAAGCTTGAGGCCACGCTATACAACTTGTACTCCACCGGTGGCGAAGGTGAAGACTACGAGCGTGCATGGATCAAGGCCGCACTGATGCTGTTGCATGGGTTGAGGAGCGTGAATAAGAAGAGGTTCTCGTATAGCGCTCTCGTGGTGAAGGGAGTAGCTGGTTTTAATGTGGTGATCAACGTTCAAACGTATTGGGTACCTAGCTTTACCTCCGGTACTTCCTTGTTAAGTGATCCTATGATCTGAGGCAGATTGATATCAGATCGATCGAGATGAGACACAAATCGAGGGCTACATGCCCAATGCACTGAAGCATCCACTTTCATTTTTTGCCGATGGAGCTTTGGATAACCCTATCCAAACGGATGGAGCAGTCGTTGTGAGTTTGCGATGAGTGTTTTTGCGACGCGCGTTGTCGCTCGAATCCGAGGTGTATCAAAGTTATGGAGTTTATGTTCGGAGCATAAACTCCATAATTTCAGTACAAATCCCGTCACTGCTCAGATGAGGGTGACGCCCAAGCGGTAGAAGGCGTAGAAGATCGTTGTGCCGATGTCAGAGTGATGCCGAAATATGTTGTGCGGATGTCTCAACGGCGTTTTCAGGTTACGGAAGTTACCGTTGGCAAACCGGATCTCAGCGCAAATTCTGGAGATCTCGACCAGCGCTTCGGCCTCGTTGTTGATTTCCACTAGAAGCCCTGAAATTTTCTCTTCACTGTACACGGTGTCTTTTCGAATTTTCTTGCGCTGTAGTTCAAACAGGTAGAAAGAGCGGCCCCTAATCTTGATGCGCGCAACCAAGATACCTCGACGGTGGTTAGCATTTTCTTTGTAAGAAAGCCATGTTCTATTCTTATCTTTGGGCGCCTCGGATGGGGTAAACGCCGCCAGTGTTAGTAATCTGAAGTCTTCGCTTTGCACGAAACCCTGACGCTCTGACTGCCACGCCAAGCTAGAGAAGCGGTTTTTGCCCAGGTGGTGTCGAAGCTTATCCCAAACAGTTTGAAGTGCGCCTCCATCACCCAAGACCCGCTTTGCGACAGCAGTGAATTTGCCGACGCCTTTGTTGTAGCCCTGCGGGTCTCCAGTGGAGAGCACCTTGGTCGTGCCCGGCGGGACCAGAATGGCCTTTTTCTTTGAAAGCGATCGCTCGTCAAATGAAACGGTATGGGGGCATTCCGGCCCGAGGATTTCAAACCCAGGATCGGGTTTTGACCATCGAGCAGATCCTTGATCGGGTTCCTGACGGTCGGTGATCAGAAACGGGTCCTGTGGCTTTTCCGTTTCAATCTTGACCCTCATCGTGTCGAGAAGGGTTGGATCTTGTTCAGAATCATCCTTGGAATATTTGACCCGGTTTATCTCGTAGGGATGATCCTGTGGCTGACTCATACCTGTGACTTCGTAGCACAGAAATGTGGTGCGATTGTTGATCCAGCGGCCACGAACCTTGACCTTTGCAGGGCCCTGGAACCACGGCTTAACCCGCAAACTCATTTCCTTCATGCGCTTGCCGTATGCATTGTCCAGTTCGGCGTAGAGCAGCTTGGCGGCCTCTTCGGTGTAATTGTTGTATAGGGCGTATGCGAGAAACAGCCCATCGTCGTCAGGAACATTGGGATGTGGTTTTACAAGCCAGCTGTTGGGGTCTTTCTGGGTATCGGCATAGAGAAGCTCCCGCACCTTGGGCCACGGGTAGGTCGTCAGTATCCGCGCCATGTCCGACGTGCTGCCATAACACCGGTACAGAAATTCAATACAGGGGATCAGGAGGTTTTTGCCTTTCGGTAGGGGGAAGCTGAGAAACTCGGTCAGTGCCTTATCTGTTGGCTGGCTTCTAAGCGGATAATCGATCTTGAAATAGGGAACGGGTTGGTGATTGCCTTTGATACTGACGTAGGACCAGACACCTTCAGTGAAATCCACAGAAAACTCTTGGTCTTTACCCAGGTCCGTTTCGGCAATGCATTTTCCCCCTTGCCAAATGGTCCCCAGACGAAAGCTTCCCAGCCGGCTTACGCCGATCAACGCAGGCGTCACGCCGGCAGGCTCATCGTTGCGGTCTAAAAACCGAAAGATGACCTCCACGAAGGGAATGCTTTCAGCTTCAAAATTTTTTCTAATGCGCTCGTAAGACCAGACCACCACTGTTCCATTGCGGATGTGCTTGATGGCATCGCCATCTTCGGTAGTACAAAGGTTGTCGCGGGGAGGAACTCGCTTGATTCGATGAAACAATTCGCAACTCCGAATATGCAGGAGCATCACGCTCGTCGCTGATTAGTGGCTGACTAAGCGTGGACTCGTGCATATCGTCCTGATCATTTGAAGCTCCGTCAGAGGGGCTGTACGTTACCTGCAAAAAAGGGTCAGCACCAAGTCGGCACCTCATGCATGCCGATCATTTTCTTTAGCATCTGTGAAACAGAGTCAGAACGACATCCCTTCCGATGCTTGAGCAAGAAGCTGCTCCACCTGACGGAATCCAACGGTTGTGGAGAGCATCTCAATCGAGCTTTTACCCGAGAAATGGGACTTCGGTTTTGACAGCCAGCGCAGAGCCTTGTCAGTGTCGCCAAAAAAGGACTCGGCTAAGGCAATGGTATGGGCCAGGCGAAACAGGTGGTCACTTTGACTCGCGGTTAATCGCTCACCTGTGGCCAGCTTTGTCGTAATAGTTGGGGTGGGAAGGATTGCGTCCAGAGTACCGGAGCTGATGAGCCCTAAGTCGCTCATTGCCGTAAGGGCGGTTGCCTCAAAGCCAGCTTCGATCATCTCGTGAATTTGCTGTGCAGTCGCGTCGACCGGGATATTGAGAAGAACATTCATACGGTTTCGGTAACTGTCATCAGCTTGAGCGCGTAAGACGTCGGTGCCCCTTGCAGACTCACGCTTCATGGCGCGTACGGGTGTCAGGATTATCGTGTCGCCGGCGACGGTGATAGCCAGCTCATCCCCGATGCCCAGACCCATTTCCTGCAACAGGGCGGGAGGTAAATCGACGATGACATCGTCACTGCCGTCTTGGGTGGCCTGGGTTTGAACGTCAGTGTCTGTCTTTCTTCATATCATCCACCTGACGTGCAGTCTGCGATAAAGGATGCCCTATGCTCGCGCGTGCAACGGCATCTGTCATGGATAAAAAGAGCCTTCGCAGGATGCCGGGGCTTGAATGCGATCAGTGGTCCACTCGGTTTGAGCCCGAAGGCGCTGGCTGTGGCTCGCTCAACTCAAACTCAGTAAATCACTCAGCGTAATTCTCTGGCGCGTGCCCGTGCCGAGCAGCACGTACAAAGTATTTCTGGTAAAAAAGAGCCCTTCGTCCTCGTATCTCAGTTGAAACGTGCTGCGAACCCAGTCACCTCGGTTAAAGCGCTCGCGACTGTCGAGCACAACGTTGCGCGCATAGATCAGCACTGGTTCGAGGCCACGGGAGCGTAAGGCGTCGTAATCCTCGCCGCAGGATTCCAGCTCCAGCAAGGTCCAGTCCCGAACCAGGCAGTACGAATACTCGCCAAAATTGCTTTGTATAAAGTCGATTGCATCTTCAACTGACAAGTCGCATCCGTTGATGCTCTCTCCTTGCCCACTCAACAGTTGCTGTAGCCGTAAGAGATCCATTCGCGCAAGCCCCCCTTAGAGAATACTCGTTCGACTGAGCGCCGGCGGTTGTTCAGTGAGACCGCCGGAGTTATGTAGAGATGGTGATAGCGTGTATCGCCGATTGGCAAGCAGGCCTGTTGGGTGCCTCGTGATGCAGCGATGGCGTAGAGGATTGGGCGTCCTTTCCAATGCCGTCTCGGCATTTTTCAGTGTGCGTCCCCAGACCTGCCTGCGCGAGCCGACCAGATGATCTCCGAACGGCCGGTACGCTACGCCCTAAACGCTACGCGCGATCACCACCTTCATCTGCGGCGTCCAGTAATTTCTCCAGTGCTTCATAGCCTTCGTCTCGGCGCATGAGAAAGCCGATGACATCGTCGGCATCGAATCTGAATGGCTCAGAATCCAGGACTGTCCTGAAAAACGTGTTTGCTAGAACGATACCGCCCTGATTCAGCCAAAGCTCTGCTTTTCTACCATCGAGTTGATCAAAAAATACCGATAAAACCGCAGTCGCCAATGGGCGCATTTCGCTGGACGATGAGGAAAGCTCCCAATGCCAGCGTCCCTTGGTAGGGCAAAACGTTGGGCTATCATCGCTCAGCATGTAGTTCCAATTGTTGCTTTCCCACATCCAAGGCGCGGGCTGAAGCAGAGTTGGAGGAGTGCCTTCTCTATAGACGGTCACTTCATGGTTTCGACCATTACCCCAAACTTCAACTGGTCGGGTCTGGAAATATTTTAGGGCGCGCTCGCGAAGTTTGAAGGCTGCCAGTCGAGCGTTGACGCCACTTTGCACCTGCGCAGGTGTCCTGCCCTCGGCCACTTCCATCACTGCCGTTCCGAGATCAATGTTCAGTTGATGCAGAGGTTGCAGATCTAGGTAGAGGGCGTCCGATCAAAG
>NZ_JABULD010000572.1:0-1491 GCF_014060985.1 Pseudomonas sp. MD195_PC81_125 | reverse complement strand
GGTTGCGCGTGAAAATCGTGCGCCTTGAAGGCCAACCGGGAACGGATCACCCTCTCAAGAGCCGCATCGCCACGTTTGCCTTGACCGCCGTTACGCACTTCGCACGAATCATAGGCAGCGAACAAATAGAAATTCAGGAACCTCTTCCAGCAGTAGTTCCTCTTTACAGGCAACTGGGTTTTGAGTTCGACACAGAGGGGCGACTTGTGAAGTTATTGACTAAGTCTAGTATCGGGCCATCTGCTCATTTAATGATCAACGTCGGAGATACCATGAAAGCTGTCGTTGAAAACAAGGCGTCGGTCGCCAAGTCAATAAAGGTCAATAGAAAGCGCTCGTGCTCAGAGCTTTCTGAGAGAGAGTTGCAACGTATCAGGGAGGCGTTGGCAAACCCGGCCGTTGAGGAGCCTGGGGGTGTTCTTGCCGGCGCCTCTTTCACCTTCCCTTCATGAAAAAACCGCTCACCAGGAGCGGTTTTTTTATTTCAACATCCAGCCTCAACCAAACAGCCAATACCCCAGCAACGTCAGCACCAACACCGCCAGAACCGGACGCAGGATGCGGTAAGCCTTGGGGTTGCGGCGTTTCCACTGTTTGACCACGCCACTGAACTTGTCGCTGAAGCTCTTGCTCCAGGCATAAGCCTGGTTAATGCCGCCGACACGTTCGTCATCAAGGTTCTGCGGGGCGGTGGCGCGTCCCAGCCAGGCGCTGATGGCGCGGTTGATGCGGGTCATCAGACGGTTGCTTAATGGGCGTTCGACGTCGCAGAACAGGATGACGCGAGTCTGCTCGGTTTCGTTTTTGACCCAGTGCACGTAAGTCTCGTCGAACATCACGTCTTCCCCGTCGCGCCAGGCGTACACCTGACCGTCGACGAAGATCCGGCAATCGTCGGAGTTCGGCGTCGACAGGCCCAGGTGATAACGCAGCGAGCCGGCAAACGGGTCACGGTGCGGGTTCAGGTGACTGCCACCGGGCAACAGCGCGAACATCGCACCTTTGACATTAGGGATCGCACTGACCAAGGCCACGGTTTTCGGGCACAGGGTTTCGGCCGACGGCAGCGGTTTGTCGTACCACTTGAGGTAGAAACGCTTCCAGCCCTTCTTGAAGAACGAGCCAAAACCAGCGTCGTTGTTCTTCTCCGCGGCGCGGATATAGCCCTCGTCGAACAGGTGCATGGCTTCGTCGCGAATGGTTTCCCAGTTATCGCGCAGCACATCCAGTTCCGGAAACTTGCTGCGATCCAGATACGGTTTGGACGGAACGCCGGAGAACAGGTACATCAGCGCATTGTACGGAGCGAACAGCGCCGAGTGGTTGACGAACTGACGCAGGACCGGCAGACGCGCCTTGCCGCGCAAATGCACATAGAGGATGCTGCCCACAAACAGCAGCAACACCAACACCTTGGCGGCTAACGAAAAGGTCATCAACGACTCCTTGAATAAAGACAACGCTGCGCAACGCCTTTTACCCGGCATGGCA
>NZ_JABULD010000467.1:0-1231 GCF_014060985.1 Pseudomonas sp. MD195_PC81_125 | reverse complement strand
CTCCCACAGGTTCTGCGCCGCTTTCGAAAGCGGTATCAATCCTGTGGGAGCTGGCTTGCCAGCGATGGCGTCAGCCAAGGCAACACAGTTATCAAATCAAACCATCCCGCCCAGCTTCAACTCACTCTTCAGATACGCGTAATAAATCGGCCCCGCCACCACCCCCGGCAGGCCGAACGCGGCTTCGAACACCAGCATCGCCAGCAGCAACTCCCACGACTTGGCACTGATCTGCCCGCCGACAATGCGCGCGTTGAGGAAGTATTCGAGCTTGTGGATAAAAATCAGGTAACCCAGCGCCGCCACCGCCACCCAGATCGACAGCGACAGGCCGACGATGGTGATCAGCGTGTTCGACATCAGGTTGCCGATCACCGGCAGCAGACCGAGCAGGAAGGTCAGGACGATCAGGGTTTTGGTCAGCGGCAGCTTGATGCCCAGAAGCGGCAGAATCACCGCAAGGAAAATCGCGGTGAAGAAGGTGTTCAGCAGGGAAATCTTGATCTGCGCGAAGACGATGTTGCGAAAGGCTTGCACCAGCAGGTGCAGGCGATCAAACAGGGCGGCGGCCAGCGGCTTGCGCTTGGTCACATCCGGTATCCGCTGCAGGGCAATGATCGCGCCGAGGACCATGCCGATCAGCAGGGTGACAAACATGTGCGCCGCGTCCTTGCCCACCAGTTGCAGCTCGGACAGGTGCTTGCTCGCCCATTCGCCGATGGCCACGCGAAACTCCGCAGCGCTGGCCGGCAGGTAGGCATCGAGGAACGGCGGCAGTTGCCCGCGCGCGCGATCGACCACGCCCATGAATTTGTCGAGCGAGGCGCCCGGGTTTTCCGCTTCGTGCAGCAGGAAACTGATAGCACCGGCAAAGATCAGCGCCAGCACGCTGACCACCAGGGTGCCCAGCAGCGCCACCGCCAGCCAGCGCGCACGCCGGCCTTCGATCAATCGTTGCAGTTGCGGGGTGAGCATGTTGACCAGCTCGAACACCAGCAGACCGGCCAGCAGGCTGGGCAACAAGCGCAGCGGCAATGCCAGCAGCAAACCGCCAAAAATAATGATGCAACTGACCCAAAACACAACATGACGCTCAGAAAACGTTGGCATACAGCCTCAAAACGAACGGCGTAAAAGGATTGGCAGTCTGCCAGCGATCCGGGGAGAGCACTAGGTATATGCGGTGCTTGAGATTGGCGGAGCCAAGACCGGCCTCTTCGCGAGCAGGCTC
>NZ_JABULD010000504.1:0-2062 GCF_014060985.1 Pseudomonas sp. MD195_PC81_125 | reverse complement strand
CGCCTTTTTGTAACCGCCGGGTTTTAGCTGCCCGCCACAGTCATCCGCTCAATCAACACAGAGCCCGTGCGAATATTGCTGCGCAGCTCCAAATCATTACCGACGGCGACGATCTGCTTGAACATGTCGCGCATGTTGCCGGCGATGGTCACTTCCTGCACCGCGAACTGGATTTCGCCGTTCTCGACCCAGAACCCCGCCGCTCCGCGCGAATAATCGCCGGTGACCATGTTCAAGCCATGACCCATCAATTCGGTAACCAACAAGCCACGACCCATGCGTTTCAACAGTGCCGCCTGATCTTCATCCCCATGCGTCACGAACAGGTTATGCACGCCACCCGCGTTGGCGGTGCTTGGCATGCCGAGTTTGCGCCCGGAGTACGTGCCGAGGATGTACGACACCAATTCGCCCTTTTCGACGAACGGTTTGGCGTAGGTGGCCAGACCATCACCGTCGTAGGACGCACTGCCCATGGCGCGCATCAGATGTGGACGCTCATCGATGGTCAGCCATTCCGGAAACAGCTTCTGCCCCAGCGTGCCTTCGAGGAACGACGATTTGCGATACAGACTGCCGCCAGACACCGCCGACAGGAAGCTGCCGAACAACCCGCCCGCCAGCTCAGCGGAAAACAGCACCGGCACTTCGCAGGTCGGCACCGGACGCGCGCCCAGACGACTCGCGGCCCGTTGCGCGGCACGCTGACCGATGCTCACCGGATCCGCCAGCAGGCTGCCCTGACGATTGACGTCATACCAGTAATCGCGCTGCATCTGGCCATCAGCTTCGGCGATCATCACGCAGCTCAGGCTGTGCCGGGTCGACGCGTAGCCGCCGATGAAACCGTGGCTGTTGCCATACACGCGGCAGCCCTGATGGGTGCTGAGGGTGGTGCCGTCGGCGTTCTTGATTCGCGCATCGGCGTCGAACGCCGCCGCTTCACAGAGCAACGCCTTCTCGATCGCCTGCTCCGGGGTGATGTCCCATTCGTGGAACAGGTCGAAATCCTGCACCTCCCTGGCCATCAACGCGGCATCGGCGAGGCCCGAGGCTTCGTCTTCAGAGGTGTGTTTGGCGATCGCCAGTGCGGCAGCAACGGTTTCACGAATCGCATCCGGCCCGGTGGCGGAGGTGCTGGCCGAGCCTTTGCGCTGGCCGACGTACAGGGTGATGCCAAAGCCCTGGTCGCGATTGAACTCGACCGTCTCGACCTCACGCTGGCGCACCGAGGTCGACAAACCCTGCTCCAGCGACACCGCGACTTCGCAGGCACTGGCGCCCTGACGCTTGGCTTCGGCGATGATCTGCTCGACCTGTTCCTGCAGTGCCGGCAATGCTTGCGGGCCGACGCTTTGAACTGCACTCATGCTCATCTCCACTCAAATTCTGCTTTCGGCTGGGGTCATCGAGCGACCGGGCCGGACAAGCGGCCCCCGACTGGTTATCATGGCGGCGTTTCTTTGCGGACTGCCACCATGGTTGATTCTTACGACGACTCCCTCGATACGGGAGAAAAAAAGCAAATCTCAGGTCAAACGCGAGCTGCATGCTCTGGTTGACCTTGGCGAGCGCCTTACAACACTCAAGCCCGACTTGCAGGCAAAACTGCCATTGACCGACGCTCTGCGCCGGGCCCTGGCCGATGCGCCGAAGCACACCGCGAACATCGCGCGTAAACGGCACCTGCAGTTCATCGGCAAACTGATGCGCGATCAGGACACTGACGCGATTCTGGTCCTGCTCGATCAACTCGATGCCTCCACCCGTCAGTACAACGAGCGTTTCCACAACCTCGAACGCTGGCGTGACCGGCTGATCGCCGGTGACGATGCCGTGCTGGAGAAATTCGTCGTCGAATACCCCGATGCCGATCGCCAGCAACTGCGTTCGCTGATCCGTCAGGCTCAGCACGAGGTTGCACACAACAAACCTCCTGCTTCCAGCCGCAAGATCTTCAAGTACATCCGTGAGCTGGACGATACGCAACGCGGTCTGCGTTGAGATTCGTCCCTGTAGGAGCTGCCGCAGGTGCGATCTTTTGATCTTGTAAAAAACAAAA